>NZ_JAPDBQ010000101.1:0-15729 GCF_027705325.1 Aeromonas sp. QDB18 | reverse complement strand
CGACTGTGCTCGGTGATTGATCCGGGAGATCAGATCACCACTTGGCTAGATAGTTCCCCGATTTGTGCAACAAGGCCTCGCCAATCCGAAAGATCCCCCCATCATCCACCTTTTGCCCTTTCCCCCCTCAGTGGCTCAGCCAGGGCAGCCGCTGCAACAGCTCGTAACGGTCAGGGATCGGTGTCTGGCTGACCCAGAGATCCAGCAAGCCGTAAGCGAGCAGCGGCAACACCAGCAGCAACAGACAGAGCAGCCCCAGCAGCTGACGGGGGGCGAGTCGCAGCCCTCGCGTGCCAAGATGCAGGGCATCGGTCCGCTTGGGGCAGGCGGCCACGCAGCTCTGGCAACTGGTGCACTCGAGGCTGCGCACCGCGATGAGCTGGTGTACCTGGATGCGAGACGGGCAGGCCCGGCTGCACTTGTCGCAGTCGTGGCCCAGGCTTCGCAAGCAACGGGCCGGGTCACGGCGAATGCGCAGCGGGGTCAGCAGGCCGAGCAGGGCCATCCAGGCGCCATAGGGACAGAGGTAGCGACAGAACCCTTGCCGGAAGGTGGCGGTGAGCAGCAGCACCCAGCCAAGGCACAGGCCCGAGATCAGGGTCAGGTTGAAGAAGAAGGCCCCCATCTTCATGTCCGCCGCCTGATGGTAGGGGCTGGCAAGGTAGCCGGGCAGGGCGGCGGCGGGTACCGCCAGCAAGATGATGAAGAGCAGAAAACCGAGCACCAGAAACTTCTGGCCGCGCAACACGGCATCGAGCCAGCGCGGCGGGGTCCACTCCCCCGGCAACAGGCGCGAGCGCAGGCCGTGCAGCCACTCCCCCACCAGCCCGAGCGGGCAGAACCAGGCACAAAACGCCCGACCCAGCAGCAGGGCCGACAAGGAGAGCACCAGCACGGTGACGGTGGCTGCCGGGTGATGGGGGTCCGTCAGCCCCTGCCCGAGCCAGGTCCGCAGCCCGAGACCACCTGCGATGGGCAGGAAACCGTCCACCACGTCGGGGCGCACCAACCAGGGGCTCATCCCCTGCCCCAACTGTCCGATATGAACAACATATTGAACCGCCACCAACACCCAACACAGCAGCAATAGCTGCCTGGTGGCCGTTCTGAGACGTTGACTGTCTATGTGGGCCAGCATGAGTAGGGGGCGATAGCGCAGCCAGAGCGCCAGGGTCGTGGCCACCAGCCCCAGTGCGAGCCAGAGTACCGAATCCGCCACCAGCAGCCAGAGCGCGGCGGCCAACAGCAGAGAGAGCGTCCAACCCCAACCGCTGCGGCCCTGCCACAACAACAGAACCAGATAGACCAGACCCGAGGTCATGGTCAGGGCTTCCAACAGGCTCATGTTTCCCTCACTGCGCTCATCCGAATCGAGGGGGCAGGATAACCAACATCTGAGTTGATGATTTTGATCTGCATGGGCAGAGGGGGCATTTGCCCGCTCCGCCCCCTCAGCCTTAAACCCCGTTATTTGCGGCTGTGGAACAGCGGCTGGTCGGATTCGGCCTGCTCGGCCCAGAAGTGGATGTTGAAGCGGGCATCCTCCGACAGCTCAACCCTGTGCCAGTACTGGGGCGGGCTGGTGGCAAACTCCCCGGCCCGGATCACCAGGCTCACCTCGGGCTCCTCGGCCTGTTCGTCGGCAAAGCCGTGATAGGTGACCTTCCCCTCCATCACGCAGAGCTGGCCGAACACCCCGGCCGCGGTGTTGTGGTGGGTGAGCAGGGCCTGGGGCACGTTCTGGCGGGTGAAAAAGGGGGTGGAACGGCGTACCACCCAGTGAGACGGGATCAGTTGCATGGCCATATCGGTTCTCCTCGAGTGGCCGGGTCAGCCCGGCCTTCGGCTATTAATGGTTCAACGGGGCAGCTGACGCAGCAGCGGGAAGGCGGCGCTCATCTGGTCGCCCCCCACCACGAAGCCGCACAGCTTGCCATCTTCGCCGTGCGCCTCGGCCACCATGCCGTGGCTGTTCCAGCGGCACTGCCAGGCAAGATCCTCGTCCTTGGTGCGGCCGGCCAGTTGCAGCGGGTAGCGCGGCGTCTTCACCTTCACCAGCATGGGCGGCAGGGCCAGCAGGGTCGGCGTGCCGAGCAGGGTGCGCGCCAGCGCATTGGCCCCCAGCACTATGGGTTGCAGGAAGGGGAGCAGCTGACCTTGCCACTGCACGCAATCCCCCAGCGCGAAGATGTGGGGATCGCTGGTCTGCAGCCGATCATCGACCAGGATGCCGCGCTCCACTGCCAGCCCGGCCCCCCGGGCCAGGGCCAGATTCGGCCGCAGGCCGATCGCGGCGATCACCAGATCCTGCTCGCTGACACGCCCGTCACTCAGGGTGACGCGCCAGCCATCCCCCGGCTGGGCATCCATCCTGGCGAGACCCGTCCCGAACTGCAGACTGACCCCCTGGGTGCGCAGGGCCTGTTGCAGCGGCTCGGTCAGGGCGGCCGGCAGCAGGGCGCTTAAGGGGCTGTCGGCCAGATCCACCAGCGTCACCTCTTTTCCTGCGCTCGCCATGTCCATCGCCAGCTCGCAGCCGATGAGCCCCGCCCCCAGCACCAGGATGCGGCGGGCCTGGCGCAGTTGCGCCTCGATGGCGGCGAACTCCTGCTGGCTGTTGAGGGTGACCAGGGATTCGCTGCCCGGCAGATCGGGGCGCGCCGCACTGGCACCGGTGGCCAGCACCAGCTGGCCGTAGGGGAATTCCCCTCGTTCGGTCAGCACCAACCGCCGGGCAGGGTCGATGCCATGCACCGGGCAGTGGGGCAGCAGCGCGATGCGCTGCTGCTCGGCAAAATCGCTGCCGCTCTGACGGGTCATGGCTGCGGCAGGGCAGCCCCGACTCACCACGTGGCTCAAGTCGGGCTTGTTGTACTCATCGCCGCTGTCGGCGGTGATGAGGCGGATGGGCTGCTCGGCGTTAAGCTTGCGCAGGCTCTTGACCAGTTGCTGGGCAGCGAAGCCGCTGCCGATCACCACTATCTCCCGGCTGATGCCGGCGTCACTCTGCGTTGCTGCGCTCATACACAGGCCTCCACGGCGCAGGGTTCAAATACCTCCTTGCCGATGCCGCAGCCGGGGCAGAGGAAACTGTCCGGTACCAGGGCCCAGGGGGTGCCCGGCGCCACCCCCTGATCCGGCTCGCCCTGGGCCGGGTCATAGACCCACTGGCAGACCGTGCAGAGCATGGCCTGGTCGTCATCCCATTCGGCGGCGGCCGCTGCGGCTTGCGGCTCAACAGCAGGCATCGCGGGGACGGGCGTCACGGTTGTCTGGGTTGTGGTGATCGGGCGGGGTGCGTCCAGCGGGTGCAACGCCCACTGACGGGCGAGCTGGCGGCCATGCTCGCGGCATTCGGCCAGCGCCGAGCCATCCGGCCGCCACTTGGCCTTGAGAGAGATGCTGATATCGAAGCCCGCATCCATCAATCGGGTCTGGATCCGGTCCACCGCGCCACCGGTCCAGCCGTAACTGCCGAAGGCCGAGGCGCGCTTGTTGCGAAAACGCAGGCCGGTGATCTCTTCGAGCATGCCCGCCACCTTGGGCATCATGACGTTGTTCATGGTGGAGGAGCCCACCAGTATCCCCTTGGAGCGGAACACCTGGGTCAGGATCTCGTTCTTGTCGTGGCGGGCCACGTTGTAGATCTTCACTGCCACGCCGGGGTCCACCTCGTGGATGCCCTGGGCGATGGCGTCGGCCATCATGCGGGTGTTGTTGGACATGGAGTCGTAGAACAAGGTGATGCGGTCTTCCTGATAGTGGTCGGCCCACTCCAGGTATTTCAGGATGATCTGGGTGGGGTCCTCGCGCCAGACGATGCCGTGGGAGGTGGCCACCATGCTCACCGGCAGGTTGAAGCCGAGCACTTCCTTGATCTTGGCGGTCACCAGCGGGCTGAAGGGGGTAAGGATGTTGGCGTAGTAGCGCTGGCACTGCTCCATCAGCTCGGTCTGGTCCACCTCGTCGTTGAACAGGTGCTCGTCGCAGTAGTGCTGGCCGAAGGCGTCGTTGGAGAAGAGCACCGCATCTTCGGTCATGTAGGTCATCATGCTGTCGGGCCAGTGCAGCATGGGGGTCTCGATGAACACCAGCTGCTTGCCGTTGCCGATGTCCAGGCTGTCACCGGTTTTGACCGGGTGGAAGTTCCACTCCGGGTGGTGATGATGGCCGGTGATGGAGTCGATGGCGTTGTGGGTGCAGTAGATGGGGGTGCCGGGGATGCGGGCCATCAGCTCGGTCAGGGCGCCGGCGTGATCCTCCTCGGCGTGGTTGATCACCACGTAGTCGATGGAAGCGAGATCGATCTCGGCCGCCAGGTTCTGCACGAACTCACGGCTGAACTTGTGATCGACGGTATCGATCAGCACATTCTTCCCTTCGCGGATGAGGTAGCTGTTGTAGCTGGTGCCCTTGTGGGTCTTGTACTCGGTGCCGTGGAAGTCGCGTACCTCCCAGTCCCGTTGGCCGACCCAGTGGATGTTGTTCTTGACGTGAATGCTCATCAGGCAGTTCCTCGAATGCAATAGTGGATGTTCAACTGAACCAGCTATTGCAGCGGACGTGCCAACTTGTAACACATTGTTTTTAATGGCTTCTCATATCACTCGTTGTCATTAAGACACCACACCTTTATAGTCAAAATCACAAACATACTGTCATTTGTACAATTATCGTGATCTCGACCGACAGCCTGGCGCGCATCGCCCTCGACCTGCAACTCGGCATCTCTCATCAGGACCGCTTCCACCGCCTGATCCAGAGCGTGCGCAGCCTGCTGAAATCGGATGCCTCGGCCCTGCTGCGCTACGAGGGGGGCCAGTTCATCCCGCTCGCCATCGACG
The DNA here is from genome assembly GCF_027705325.1 of Aeromonas sp. QDB18. Classification (NCBI taxonomy): domain Bacteria; kingdom Pseudomonadati; phylum Pseudomonadota; class Gammaproteobacteria; order Aeromonadales; family Aeromonadaceae; genus Aeromonas; species Aeromonas sp. QDB18. Next base: position 10,885 of record NZ_JAPDBQ010000101.1, on the reverse strand, counting down.
GCCTGATGCAGGACGTGCTGGGGCGCCGCTTCGCCCTCAAGGATCACCCGCGCCTCGAGGCCATCGCCCGCGCCGGGGATGTGGTGCGCTTCCCTGCCGACAGCGCCCTGCCCGACCCCTATGACGGCCTGCTGCCGGATCACGACGACTTCAAGGTGCACGCCTGTGTCGGCCTGCCGCTCTTCTCGGATCAGGCGCTGATCGGCGCCCTGACCATAGACGGCATGAACCCGACCCAGTTCGACGGCATCAGCGACGAGGAGCTGCGTCTGGTGGGCGCCCTGGCCGCCGCCGCCCTCGACAACGCCCTGCTGCTGGAGCGGCTTGCCCGCCAGAGCAGCGAGCCCCTGGTCCCCGGCACCCGGCCCGGCCCTGAGCAGCCGGAGATGATAGGCCACTCCCCCGCCATGGCCCGGTTGCGCCACGAGATAGACGTGGTGGCAAGCTCGGAGCTGAACGTGCTGATTTTGGGGGAGACGGGGGTCGGCAAGGAGCTGATCGCCAAGGCGGTGCATGGCGGTTCCCAGCGTGCCAAGGCCCCGCTGGTCTACCTCAACTGCGCCGCCCTGCCCGAATCCGTGGCCGAGAGCGAGCTGTTCGGTCACGTGAAGGGGGCCTTCACCGGCGCCATCCACAATCGGGCGGGCAAGTTCGAGCTGGCGGACAAGGGCACCCTGTTTCTCGACGAGATAGGGGAGCTCTCCCTGGCGCTGCAGGCCAAGCTGCTGCGGGTGCTGCAATACGGCGATCTGCAGCGGATCGGTGACGACACCCCGCTCAAGGTGAATGTGCGCATCCTGGCGGCCACCAACCGGGATCTGAAACAGGCGGTGGTCGAGGGGCAGTTTCGGGCCGACCTCTACCACCGGCTGAGCGTGTTTCCGATCCACGCCCCGGCACTGCGGGAGCGCCCAGGCGACATTCCCCTGCTGGCCGGTTACTTTTGCGAGCGCTGCCGGCTCGGCCTGGGGCTGGAGCAGCTGCGTATCCAGCCACAGGCGCTGCAACTGCTCGAGCGCCACGACTGGCCCGGCAACGTGCGGGAGCTGGAGCACGCCATCCACCGCGCCGCCGTGCTGGCCAGGGCCGAGCAGGGCAGTCCCTCGCCGACCCTGGAGCCCCACCACTTCAACCTGGGGCCGACGGGCTCATCCCTGCCCGCCGACACCGTCAGCCAGCCCGCCTCCCCGGCCATTGCCGGCCTCGGCCTTCGCGCCGCCACCGATCTGTTCCAGCGCCAGCTCATCGAGCAGACCCTGACGGTTCATGACGGCAACTGGGCTGCCACTGCCCGGGCACTGGATCTGGACGGCGGCAACCTGCACCGCCTCGCCAGGCGGCTCGGCCTCAAGGCCTGACGCCCCCAGATACGAGAGGGGCCCAAAAACAGAAACCCCCTCGCTGGCGAGGGGGTTTCTTGTTCATGGCACCCGTGGCGCCGTCAGCGCAGGGACTTGACCGAGCGGCGGACGATGAGCTCGGGCTGCACCGTCATGGACTCCACTTCCAGCTCCTTGTTGCGGATCCGGCTCACCAGTTGCTGCACCGCCAGCAGGCCGAGCTCGGCCTTGGGGTGGCGGATGGTGGTGAGCGGCGGGCTGGAGAAGCGCGCCATCTCCACGTCGTCATAGCCGATCATGGAAATATCGTCCGGCACCTTGACCCCGGCCTCCCAGGCGGCGCAGATGGCACCGATGGCCATGGGATCGTCGAAGGCAAAGACCGCGGTCGGGCGAGGGGTGAGGGCCAGGATGCGCTGCATGGCATCGAAGCCGCTCTGGCTCTCGTAGTCCCCTTCGAAGATCTGCTCTTCTTTCAGGGTCATCCCCTGTTCAGCCAGGGCATCGCGCACCCCGTCCAGCCGTTGCTGGGTAGTCGGCTTGGCGAGATGGCCGGTGATGCAGACGATGTTGGTGTGGCCCTGCTCCAGCAGATGGCGCACCGCCAGACGCGCGCCGATGCGGGCGTTGTCGTTGATCACGTTGGCGAAATCGCACTCGTTGCCCCAGTCCAGCACCACTTGCGGCACGTTTTTGTGGATACGCAGCATGTCCCTGAACTGGGTGTCGATATCGGTCCCCAGCACCAGCAGGCCGTCGACCCGCTTTTCCATCAGCATGCGCAGATAGTGCTGCTGGCGGGGCGGCTGGTTCTCGGTGTTGCACAGGATCAGGCTGTAACCCTGCTCGAAGCAGTAGGCTTCCACCCCCTGTACCACTTCCGCGAAGAAGGGGTTGGCACTGGTGGTCACCAGCATGCCAATGGTCTTGGTCGAATTGATCTTGAGACTGCGCGCCACCGAGTTGGGCGCGTAGTTCAGCTCTGCCACCGCCTCAAGCACTTTCTGGGTTGCGTCTTCGCTGACCCGACGGGTGTGATTGAGTACATGTGAGACGGTGGAGATGGATACGCCTGCGCGCGAGGCGACATCCTTGATAGTTGCCATCTCTGTCTCCTGAATAACAAAGGCGGAACAGTAGCAGATTTCCCGAATAAAGGCTTGGTTTTAACGGGCGCTGCCAGTGAATTATCAATGCTGGCTAATCTATGCGGTCATTTCTTTTTGCGCAAACGGATTTTGGTCAAAATGAGAGCGGACGCAGAATGAAATATCGTCAGTTTTTTACTCTGGAAATTGTCACCATGACAATTTGTTATCTGTATGTTGCACCACCTTGGCGACATTAAACTCCAGTAAAAAGCAAAAAACTGCGTGTTAGTTTCACAAAACCCCTCTCGCGCCTGCTCCGGTTAGTATCTTTAACATCTTGTTATTGCCCGGCGAGGAATGATAGAACCTTATCTATCGCCGGGCTGGCGGGACACAGGCTCGGAATGACGTGCATAAAATGAAACAATTCACTGATTAAGGGACGAATCAATGCATAACTTCAGCAAAATGGCAGTCAGAGCAGCGGTTTCTTTGGCTCTGTTTGGATCAGTTTCCATGGCCAATGCGGCCGATACCATCAAGATCGGCATCGCCGGCCCCCTGACCGGCCCGGTCGCCCAGTACGGTGACATGCAGTTCACCGGCGGCAAGATGGCGGTCGAGCAGATCAACAAGGCGGGCGGCATCAAGGGCAAGCAGATCGAAGCCGTCATCTATGACGATGCCTGCGATCCCAAGCAGGCTGTGGCCATCGCCAACAAGGTGATCAACGACGGCGTCAAGTTCGTGGTCGGCCACCTCTGCTCCGACAACACCCTGCCCGCCTCCGACATCTATGAAGATGAAGGGGTCCTGATGGTCACCCCCGCCTCCACCAACCCCAAGATCACCGAGCGCGGTTACCAGCTGACTCTGCGCACCATCGGTCTGGACAGCGACCAGGGCCCGACCGCCGCCAAGTACATCATCGAGCAGGTCAAACCCCAGCGCGTGGCCGTCATCCACGACAAGAAACAGTACGGTGAAGGCATCGCCTCCAGCGTGAAAGCCGCGCTGGACAAGGCAGGCGTCAAGGTCGTGGCCTATGAGGGCATCACCGCTGGCGACAAGGACTTCTCCGCCCTGATCGCCAAGCTGCAAAAAGAGAACGTCGACTTCGTCTACTACGGCGGCTACCACCCCGAGCTGGGTCTGATCCTGCGCCAGGCTGGCGAGAAGGGTCTGAAGGCCAAGTTCATGGGTCCGGAAGGCGTGGGCAACAAGGACATCTCCGCCATCGGCGGCCCGGCTTCCGAAGGCCTGCTGGTGACCCTGCCGAACAAATATGACCTGGTGCCGGCCAACGCCCCCATCGTAGAAGCGTTCAAGGCCAAGGGTCAGGACTCCTCCGGTCCGTTCGTCTGGACCACCTACGCCGCCATGCAGGCCCTGGCGGCCGGTATCGCCAAGGCGGGCGAGGATGATCCGGCTGCCGTCGCTGCCGCCATCAAGGCCGCACCGATCGACACCGTGATGGGCCCCCTGACCTGGGCGCCGAACGGTGACCTGAAAGGCTTCGAATTCGGTGTGTTCCAGTGGCACGCCGACGGTACCTCCACTCAACTCAAATAATCTGCCGGTCGGGGTGACGTGAGTCACCCCTCCTTTCTTTGCGGGCAAGTACACAGGGAACGCGGTATGTCCGAACACCTTCTTTATCTGGTTCAGCAGTTGCTGAACGGATTGACCATAGGCAGCACCTATGCGTTGATCGCCATCGGCTACACCATGGTCTACGGCATCATCGGCATGATCAACTTCGCCCACGGCGAGGTCTACATGATCGGCTCCTATGTCGCCTTCATGGTGATGGCCGGGCTCATGATGATGGGCATCGACAGCACCGTGCTGCTGCTGGGGGGCGCCTTCCTGGTCAGCATCATCATCACCGGCAGCTATGGCTGGTCCATAGAACGGGTGGCCTATCGTCCACTGCGGGGCGGCAACCGCCTGATCCCCCTCATCTCCGCCATCGGCATGTCGATCTTCCTGCAGAACATGATGCGGATGGCCCAGGGCTCGCGTGACATCGCCATGCCCACTCTGATCTCCGGGGGCTGGACCCTCGGCGGCGAGGATGGCTTCCAGGCCAGCCTCTCCTACATGCAGCTCATCATCTTCGTGGTGACCTTCATCACCATGCTGGCGTTGACCCAGTTCATCGGCCGCTCCCGCATGGGGCGTGCCTGCCGTGCCTGTTCCGAAGACATCAAGATGGCCAACCTGTTAGGGATAGACACTCACGTGGTCATCTCCATCACCTTCGTGCTGGGGGCCGCCCTGGCCGCCGTCGCGGGGGTGCTGCTCGGCATGTATTACGGTGTCATCAACCCCTATCTCGGCTTCATGGCGGGCTTGAAGGCCTTCACCGCCGCGGTATTGGGCGGCATCGGCAGCATTCCCGGCGCCGTACTGGGCGGCCTGCTGCTCGGCGTGGTGGAAGCGCTCACCGCGGGCTATCTCAGCACCGAGTACAAGGATGTGATGGCGTTCGCCCTGCTCATCTTCGTGTTGCTCTTCATGCCCACCGGCATCCTGGGTCGTCCGGAGGTCGAGAAGGTATGAAAAACCAATCTATGCATGCCCTCGTGCTGCTGTTCATGACCATCACTGGCATTCTCGGCCGTCCGGAAGTGGAGAAAGTCTGATGAAACGTCAATTTATCCATGCCTGCATCGCCAGCCTGGTGCTGCTGGTGCTCTCCTTCTGGCTGCTCGGCTTCAAGCTGGAGACCGATGGCTCCCGCCTGCTGGTGGTGAGCCGCCTCGATGTATCGCTGGCCTGGCTGCTGGGGGGCGCCACCATCGTCTTCTGGTTCCAGATGCTGCGCGGCCAGATAAGCCGGCTGTTCCAGGCTTCCATCAGCGGCTTCTCAGTCGGTTTCACCAAGCTGGTGCTGCCAAGCCCCGAAGAGGCCCCCAAGCTCTATAACCTCACCGCCGTGCTGGTGCTGCTGTTTGCGGTGAGCTGGCCCTTCATGGCCTCTCGCGGCGCCATCGATCTGGCCACTCTCACCCTGATTTACATCATGCTGGGGCTGGGACTGAACGTGGTGGTGGGCCTCGCCGGTCTGCTCGACCTCGGCTATGTCGGCTTCTATGCGGTCGGCGCCTACAGCTACGCCCTGCTCAACACCTACTTCGGTCTGAGCTTCTGGGAGTGTCTGCCCATCGCAGGTCTGCTGGCGGCCACCTTCGGCTTCCTGCTCGGGTTCCCGGTGCTGCGGCTGCGGGGGGACTACCTGGCCATCGTCACCCTGGGCTTTGGCGAGATCATCCGCATCCTGCTCAACAACATGACCACCCTGACCGGCGGTCCGAACGGGATCTCCGGCATTCCGAAACCGACTCTGGGGGGGCTCGAGTTCAACCGCACCGTCAAGGATGGGGGCTTTGGCACCTTCCACGACTTTTTCGGCATCGCCTACAACGCCAACCACAAGGTGATCTTCCTCTACCTGATGGCCCTGGTGCTGGTAGTGGCGACCCTGTTCGTCATCAACCGCCTGCTGCGCATGCCGCTCGGCCGTGCCTGGGAGGCGCTGCGGGAAGACGAGATCGCCTGCAAGTCCCTGGGGCTCAACCCCACCATCATCAAGCTGACCGCCTTCACCATAGGCGCCTGCTTCGCGGGCTTTGCCGGCAGCTTCTTCGCCTCGCGCCAGGGCTTCATCAGCCCGGAATCCTTCGTCTTCATCGAGTCGGCCATCGTCCTTGCGATTGTGGTGCTGGGGGGCATGGGATCCCAGATCGGGGTGGTGCTGGCGGCCATCGTGATGACGGTGCTGCCGGAGCTCGCCCGCGAGTTCAACGAATATCGCATGCTGATGTTCGGTCTCTTGATGGTATTCATGATGATCTGGCGGCCGCAGGGACTGCTGCCCATGAGTCGACCCCATATGGAGCTGCGTAAATGAGCAACAATCAACCATTGTTGGATGTCTCAGATCTGTCGATGCGCTTTGGCGGCCTGCTCGCGGTCAACGGCGTCAAGCTGGATGTGGAAAAGGGGGAGGTGATCTCCATCATCGGCCCCAACGGGGCGGGCAAGACCACCATCTTCAACTGCCTGACCGGCTTCTATCGCCCGAGTGGCGGTGTCATTCGCTACAAGGGTGAGGAGATCCAGGGGTTGCCTGGCCACCTCATCGCCCGCAAGGGCATAGTGCGGACTTTCCAGCACGTGCGCCTGTTCAAGGAGATGACGGCGGTGGAAAACCTGCTGGTGGCCCAGCACAGGCATCTCAATACCGGATTCATCGCCGGCCTGTTCAAGACCCCCTCCTTCCGCCGTGCCGAGAAAGAGGGGCTGGAGCAGTCCGCCTTCTGGCTGGAGAAGGTGGGCCTCAAGGATCTCGCCAACCGCGCCGCGGGGAACCTGGCTTACGGCCAGCAGCGCCGGCTCGAGATCGCCCGCTGCATGGCGACCCGGCCCGAACTGCTGATGCTGGATGAACCGGCCGCAGGCCTCAACCCCAAGGAGACCGACGAGCTCAACGAGCTCATCTCCAACTTGCGGGACGAGTTCGGGGTCTCGGTGCTGCTGATCGAGCACGACATGAAGCTGGTGATGGAGATCTCCAACCGCATCTTCGTGGTCAACCAGGGCACCCCGCTGGCCCACGGCAAACCGGACGAAATCCGCAGCAATCCGGCGGTGATCAAGGCCTATCTGGGCGAGTCGTAAGGACAAAAAGATGTTAGAACTTCGCAACGTATCGACCCACTACGGCAAAATTCAGGCGCTGCACGACGTCAGCGTCGAGGTGAAAGAGGGGGAAATCGTCACCCTGATCGGCGCCAACGGCGCCGGCAAGACCACTCTGCTGATGACCCTGTGTGGCGAGCCCAAGCCCAGCAGCGGTTCCATCTGGTTCGAGGGGGAGCAGATAGACTCTCTCACCACCGCCCGCATCATGCGCAAGGACATCGCCGTGGTGCCGGAGGGGCGCCGCATCTTCGCCCGCCTCACGGTGGAGGAGAACCTGCTGATGGGGGCCTTCTTCGTCGACAAGACGGAGCAGCGCGGCCTGCTGGATCAGATTTTTACCCTGTTCCCCCGCCTGCACGAGCGGCTGGAGCAGCGGGCAGGTACCATGTCCGGCGGCGAGCAGCAGATGCTGGCCATCGGCCGCGCCCTGATGAGCAAGCCGCGCCTGCTGCTGCTGGATGAACCCTCCCTGGGACTCGCGCCCATCGTCATCCAGCAGATCTTCGACACCATAGAGCAACTGCGCCAGAAGGGGATGACCATCTTCCTGGTGGAGCAGAACGCGAACCAGGCGCTCAAGCTGGCGGATCGCGGCTATGTGCTGGAGAACGGCCGGGTGGTGCTGCAAGACACGGGAGAGGCCCTGCTGGCCAACCCCGCCGTCCGCCAGGCCTATCTCGGCGGCTGAGGATGCAGCAACCATCGTCACCCTTCCCCTGCCGCGCTCCCCGAGCCCGGCAGGGGAACAGCCCCCCGCCGAGGAGCACATCGTGAGCCGTGCGCGGGCGACGCAGGATCAGCACCACTTCTGGCATGATCCCGCCCTGCCCTTCATCGAGGCGCGGGCGGTGCAGGATGGCCGGCGCGTCTGCTACGACAAGCACAGCCACCCCCACTTCTCCATCGGCGCCATCACCGGCGGCCACAGCCACTACCTCAACCAGCGCAGCCTGCAAGAGGTCGGCCGCGGCAGCCTGGTGCTGATGAACCCGGAAGAGGTGCACGCCTGCAATCCCGTCGCTGACCAGCCCTGGTCCTATCTGATGTTCTACATCGACAACCTCTGGTTGCAGCGCCAGCAGGAGGAGGCCGGGCTCGGCAACGCGTTTCGCCCCTTCGACATGACCGCAAGCCGGGATCCCCTGCTCTACCAGGGGCTCTGCCGGCTTCATCGGCAACTGGTGGCGGAGCCGGATCCCCTGGCTCGCGAAGTGGCCTGCCACCTCTTCAGCCGCCAGCTTCTGGCCAGGCTCACCCCGGCCAAGTGGGATGACCGCCCTCCCCAGCACCTGCAGCGAGCCGCCGAGCTGATGCAGGACGACAGTGCCTGCGCCCTCACCCTGGCACAGCTGAGCGCGGTGGCCGGGCTCACCCCTTCCCACTTCGTGCGCGCCTTCAGCCGCCACTACGGCATGACGCCCCACGCCTACCTGCTCGATCAGCGCATTCGCCAGGGGCAGCCCCTGGCGGAAGTGGCCCTTGCCAGCGGTTTTGCCGATCAGGCCCACTTCCAGCGCCAGTTCAAACGCCGGGTGGCCGCCACCCCGGGCCAGTACAGAGCGCAGCTCGCCCCTCAGGACGAGCGCACCAGATAGGCGGCGCTGAGCAGCAGCAAGAGCGCCATGGCCCGATTGAACCAGCGCAATCGGCGAGGAGAGACCAGCCCCCCCTGCAATCGGCTGCCCGCATAGGCCCAGCAGGCGATGGAGCCGAGGCAAATCACCAGATAAATGCCGGTAAAGAGGGCGATCTGGCTCATGCCGCCCGCGATCCCATAGGCTCCCATCCCCATGCTGGCGGCAAGCCAGGCCTTGGGATTGAGCCACTGCATCAGGGCCCCGAACCAGAAGGCGGGGGGTACGCCCTCCACTTCCTCCACCTCGCCGCTGTCCACCAGCAACTGCCAGGCCATCCAGCCGAGAAAGAGCACGCCGCCCCAGTGAATGGCCCCCAGCGCCACAGGCCAGCGGGACAGGGCGCCGCCAAGACCCAGCCCCATCAGCAGGAGCAGCAGGATGAAGCCGAGGGTGGCCCCCACCACGTGGCGCAGGCTGGCCGTGAAACCGTACCGGGCGCCGGTGCCAAGGGCGACCAGATTGACCGGCCCCGGGGAGATGGACATGGCCAGGGCAAACCCGGCCATGGATAACAGCAGACTGAATTCCATGGATGATGCTCGTTCAATTGAGGGAAGTCCGAGCCTACCCGGCCCGGGCGGCCCGATATTGAAGAAAATTGCGATCCCCTGGATGCCGCCCCCATTGCACACTTAGCGCAAACCGCCGCTTGCGGTAAACTGCCCTTCAACCCTCCATTTTCAGGACATCTCAATGGACCAGTTTGCCCATATCAGCGCCCATGATGCCCACCAGAAGCTGAGCGCAGGTGAAGCCCGTCTCGTGGACATTCGCGATCCCCAATCCTTCGAGACGGCCCACGCGGTCGGCGCCTTCCACCTCACCAACGGCACCCTGGTTCGCTTTATGAACGAGGTGGACTTCGATACCCCCGTCATCGTGATGTGCTATCACGGCAACAGCAGCCAGGGGGCGGCCCAGTACCTGCTGCAACAGGGCTATGACGAGGTCTATAGCCTGGATGGCGGTTTCGAGGCCTGGCGCAGGGAGTTCCCCATCCAGGCGGGGGACGCATGACAGAGGCGGGTCGTTCCTCCTCCACCGGCATGATCCAGCTGCTGGTGCTGGGCGACGCCCGCATGGCCCAGGCGCTGGTGGATTATCTCGCCACCCTGGGCATTCCGTGCGAGCTGACCCAGTCAGAGCTCGGCGTCTCGGTCTGGCTGGCGGACGAACGGCGCCTCGCCCAGGCCCAGCAGGAGGTCAAACGCTTCCTGAGCGAACCCAATCATCCCCGCTACATGGAGGCCTCCTGGCAGTCCGGCCATGCCGATGCCCGGATCGACTACAGCAAGGGGATGACGGATCCGGTCACCGATTTCCTCCACCAGGCGGGCCCTCTGACCCTGGTGGTCATCATCGCCTGCCTGGCCATCTACGCTCTGGATGCCATCGGCCTGCCCATCTTCGACGAGCTCGCCTTCCACCCCACCCTGGCCCAGTTCACCGACTGGCAGGCCTGGCGCTACGTCACCCCGGCCTTCATCCACTTCTCGGTGCTGCACCTGGTGTTCAACCTGTTGTGGTGGTGGTATCTCGGTGGCCAGATAGAGCAGCGCCTCGGCAGCGGCAAGCTGTTCATCCTGCTTATCGTCGGGGCTGCCCTGCCCAATATCGCCGAGTTCTTTGCCAGCGGCCCGCGCTTTGGCGGCCTCTCCGGAGTGGTCTATGCCCTGCTCGGCTACAGCTGGCTGCGAACCAGGCTTCAACCGGATTGCGGCCTCGCCATGCCGCCAGCCCTGATGGGCTTCATGCTGGTCTGGCTGGTGCTCGGCTTCCTGGACATGCTCGGCACCCCCACCGCCAACATGGCCCATTGGGTCGGCCTGCTGGTCGGTCTTGCCCAAGGCTGGCTGGACAGGCACCACAGGCCGGGGTGAGGCCTGGTTGCCGGCAACGGCTCGGCAACCAAAGCGACCACCAACATGGCTCACCTGGCGGGTCTGCTGGTCGGCCTTGCCCAAGGCTGGCTGGACAGGCACCACAGGCCAGCCTGAGCCGATTTATCATAAAAAAACGCCGCCCCAAGGGGCGCAATGCTGTTCACTTAAGCGGAGCCGCATTGCGATTTACCGGAAAACGGGTCTTTGATATCTTCACCGCCCTG
>NZ_JAPDBQ010000100.1:0-15888 GCF_027705325.1 Aeromonas sp. QDB18 | reverse complement strand
ACAGCCTTGCCCCCTCAACTCAAATCCAATTTATGAATAATCAGTCAAAAAAGTGCTTATCTGAACAGCATTGCGGCCAGGCCGGGGTGTTTCGTGTGTGCTGTGTGCCATGACGGCGCGGATCACTGCTCCTTGCAGTCGTTGTAGCGGCTCTGCCACTCCCCGGCGTCATCACGCATCTCGACGAACCCCTCCTTGCCCTTGTTCCACCAGACCACCTCGTGATCGTCGGTATAGCGGGCGCCGGAGGCGGAAACCGCCTGGGGCAGGGTGTAATCCTTGCCATCGGGGAGGGAGAGCTTGACGAAGTTCAGGCTCTCGTCCGAGAGGGAGAAGTAGCGAACCTGCACTTTCTGGTTCTGTTCACACAGATAGGTGACGGGATCGCCGCCGGTCACTCCCAGCTTGCCGCTGCCCAGATCGCAGCCGCCGAGCAGGGTGATGGCGCCCGCCCCCAGTAGAAAGAGCTTGGCGTGTTTCATGTTTGATCCTCACAACGGTGTCATATGGCCTTGAGCCTAACAGGATGAGGCACAACTGCAACCTCGTGGCGGGAGCCCTGCGTCGGGATGTGTCCGTCTCCCTCTGGTCCGTGGGGCAGGCAAAAAAACGCCCCGGCAGGCAAGCGGGGCGAAAGGGAGCCATCCAATGGCTGCAGAAAAGGGTCAGTGGCCGAACCGTGTCGCCTCGAAGCGATTGAGCAGCCGGTGGATGAGGTAGCAGGCGAGCAGGGTGACCACGATGGCAAAGAGGATGCTGCTCACCCGATAGAGGGCGCTGAACACCAGGTCGTTGCCCGGGGTCAGGTACTGGCCGAACAGGATGCCGAGGGTGGTGAGGGCACCGAAGCCGACTCCGGAGCCGCTCGCCTCCTTCACATGGGCATAGCTGAACAGCATGGCACCGAGCCAGAGCACCGGGGTCACCAGCAGCAGCAAGCCGGACCAGTCATAGAGCACCAGTTGCCCCAGGATGCCGAAACTCACCCCCAGCAGGGTGCCCATGGCCCGCTTGCGGGCATAGTCCAGGGCGCCGTTCCAGTGCATGGGGAAGAGCAGCAGCAGGGTGGTGGCCTGGGCGGACATGGAGTCGCGCAGATCGAAGATCTGGAACACCAGGAACGAGAGGGTCGCGATGGACGCCCCCAGCAGGGCTTCGTGGCGCATCCGGTGCGGCGCCTTGGGGGAGGGGGCCGGCCTGGGGCGCTCCTCCACATCCGGAATGAGGGCCGTCATCAGATAGGCGATGAGCACCGACAGGACGCTGGCCCAGAGGTTGCTGAAGATGAGGTCGTTCAGATCAATCCCGGGGTAGCTGGCAAAGTGCAGCATGATGCTGAGGCTGAGCACTCCGTTGGCACCGAACAGGAACAGGCTGCCCCGGGACATGGCGGCGAAACGGTAGAGGAAGAGCAAAAAGACCAGGGGGGTCATGAGCCCCGGGTGGCCGCCAAACAGGCCGCCGAGCAGTCCCACTTCCAGACCGCACATGGCGGCGGAGGCGATGAGCTGGCGGGCGGCGTGACCGTTCATCACCGGCACCAGGCCGAGCAGCAGCACCGGGGTGACGGTGAAGAAGACCCCGTTGCTCCAGCCGAAGATCTTGCACAGCACAAACCCCAGGGTACAGCCAAAGGCGATGCGCAGACACTGGCGCAGTTCGTTGGGGGTGAGGGGTCTGTGCCACAGGTTCATGGTCGTCATCTCAATAGATGTAGTGCAGCAGGCTGAGCAGACGGATCTGGCCGCGGGCCAGCAGCCCGGTCAGGGTGTTGTCCGGCAGCAGCTGCACCGTGGCGCGGGCCCCGGCCGGCAGGTGGGCGGGCAGTTGCTCCAGGGTCAGGTGCAGGCGCAGGCGCTGGGCATCGCGCACCCAGCGATCGGACTCGACGGGGTTCGCAAGCTGGCCGTTGGCGTCAAACTGGCCGGCGCTGACCCCGGCATCCAGGCTGGCGACGCGGGCAGGATAGAGGCGACCGGGCTTGCCGTCGAAGGCGACGAGGGCCTGACTGCCGGCGCTGACGTGGCGCAGGCTCTTCTCGCGAAAATCGGCGATCACGTCCACCTGCTCGGAGACCAGGGCCAGCAGGGGGGAGCCCGCATTGGCCACGCTGCCAGGCTTGAGCTGCAGGTTGGTGATGATGCCGTCCTGGCTCGCATGAACCCGGCTGTAGGCGAGGTTGAGCTCGGCCTGGGCGAGGCGGTTGCGGGCCTGGCGCAGCAGCAGGTTGTCTTCCCCTGGCAAGCCGCGGTTGACGCGGGCCTGCTCTACCCGGGCCTGGCTGCCGAGCAGGTTGGCACGGGCGGTGCGGGCGGCGCTGTCGGCGTCATCTTTCTGCTGTTCAGAGACCATGTGACGGCGGTAGAGGGCGTCGATGCGCGCCGCTTCCCGCTGTTTCTGGTCGGCCTGGGTGCGCAGCGAGCTGTACTCCGCTTCGTAGGCGGTCAGGGTCGCGTCCAGCTGGCGGTTCTGCTGCCTGGCCTGATCCAGGGCGAGCCTGGCCTGATCCACGGCGAGCTGGAAGGGTTCCGGGTCGAGGGCGAACAGCAGATCCCCCTGCTTGACGTGCTGGTTGTTGGCGACGGCGACTTCGACCACCTTGCCGCTGACCTGGGGGGCCATCCGGGTGACGACCCGGGTGGCCATGGCCTGGGGGGTCAGGGGCATCTTGATGTCGGCCAGCAGAAAGTAGCCAAACACCAGGACGAAGCAGACGATGGCCCACTTTATCCAGCGCTTGAATTGTTGATCCGGTGTCATCTTATTCTCTCTCTTCATGCTGTGCGGCTATCTTGCCAAGGGCGTTGGCGGAGATGCGGTGCACAATGTCTTCAAACTGGGCCAGCTCCTGCTGGCTGATGCCGGTGAGCAGCTCCCGGCGCACGGCGATGATGCGGCCCTCGATCTGATCGAGCAGCGCCTTGCCCGCCGGGGTCAGGGTGACGATGCGGGCCCGCTTGTCCTGGCTGCAGCAGTGGCGCTCGATCAGCCCCTGCTCCTCGAGCTGACCCAGGGTCCGCATCAGGGAGGGGAGCTCTATCTCCAGGGCCTCGGCCAGGGTCTTCTGGCTGAGGTGGCCGCCGAGGCGGCTGAGTTTCCACAGGGCGGTCCAGCGGGGATGGGTGAGCCCCAGAGGTGCCAGCTCGAGATCGGCCACGGTGCGCCAGAGCCGGTGCAATCGCCCCAGCTGCTCGGCGAGGGAGAGTTCTCGCAACATCTCCAGATCCTTTTTCATGACGGGCACCTCAATTACTTAGCTTGCGAAGCATTATATTTGTTTCGCAGGCTAAGTAAATAGTGTGATGCAGCTCACGTTCAGGTTTTTTGCCCGGGCCGTGGTGTTTAAGTTTTTATATGGCTTTGCGGGCCAGCTAACCGACAACGGCCGGAGGAGGCGTTAGAGTGGCCACCTTTGAGGTGCGCCAGGCTGGCCATTGACCCGGCCGGGGGACACCCTCACCCTGGGCTTCCCCGTCCGCTGCAAGGTTGAACGATGAAACTGCGCCACCAGCTAGTCACCCTCTCGCTTGGCTTGTCACTGCTGCTGATCCTGATCCTGGGCTGTCTGCTCGCCCTCTTCATGCGCCACCTGCTGGAGAACAACCTGAAGGAGAAGGGGAGCGATCTGGCCCGGGTGCTGGCGGCGGACAGCCGGGTGGTCCAGGCCCTGGAGAAGGGGAGCGATCCCGGGCTGCGGGATTATGTGCAGGGGATCTGCAGCCGCACCGATGCCGCCTACATGGTGGTGACCGACGAACATGCCAGGCGCCTGAGCCACCCCTCGCCCGAGCTGGTGGGCCAGACCTTCCGGGGGGAGGACATCTGGCCTGCACTCCAGTCGCGCGAGAGCTACTGTTCCCGGGACGTGGGCACCTTGGGCCCCGCCATCCGCTGCTTCGCTCCCGTGGTGGGGCCCGATGGCCAGGCCATCGGCGCGGTGGCGGTGGGTTATCTGATGCGCACCGTGGAGGGCACCTATCAGGAGCGGATCGCCCTGCTGGTCGGCGCCATCGCAGCGGTGCTGGGGTGCGGCCTGCTGCTGGCGCTCTGGGTGCAGCACCTGCTGCGCCGCACCCTGCTGGATCTGGAACCGGAGACCATTGCCAATCGCTTCGCCCAGCAGGATCTGGTGCTGGAGGGGATCTCGGAGGGGATAGTGGCCCTGGACAACCAGCACAGGATCACCATGCTCAACAGCGCCGCCTTCTATCAGTTGCGACTGCCCGGCACCGGGCGCCACGCCCTGCTGGGCCGCTCCCTGGCGGAGCTGGCCCCCGGCCTCGTGCCCACGTTGCAGCAAGGGGGAGCGGTCAGGTTCACCGTGCAGGGGGATGACTTCGTCGGCCACTGGCAGGAGCTCAGCGGTCGCGAGCCGGGGCGCATGCTCATCTTCAGCCGGCCAGACGGCACCGGCAGCCTGGGCATGCAGGTGACCCACCTGCGCCAGTACGGCGAGATGCTGCGCATCCAGACCCATGAATTCGCCAACAAGCTCAGCAGCCTCTCCGGTCTGCTCCAGCTCGGCCACGTGGATCAGGCGGTAGACCTCATCCAGCAGGAGAACGAAGCCTGCCAGAACATATTGCAGGATCTGCTGCGGGTCATCGAGAACAAGCCGGTGGCCGGGCTCATCCTCGGCAAGTTCAGCCGGGCGCGGGAGCTGGGGGTAGAGCTGGTGCTGGATGCGGGGTCGGCCCTCGGGGAGTATCCGGCCGAGGTGTCGGCGGATCTCATCACCTGCATCGGCAACCTGCTGGACAACGGCATTCGCGCCGCCTGGGGGAACCGCGAGCACGCCGCGCCCAGGGTGCTGCTCTCCCTCGATGATCTGGGGCGGCGGCTGGTGATCGAGGTGGAGGACAGTGGCGAGGGGGTGGACGAGGCGCTGGCGGATCACCTGTTCGACTACGGTGTCAGCCGCCAGACCGGGGATCACGGGGTCGGCCTCTTCCTGGTCAAGAAGACGGTGGCCAGGCGGGGGGGCGTGATAGAATGGCGCCGCACCGCCGAGCAGACGACCCTGTTCGGTATCTATTTGAATAAAAACCAATTGGTGTAAGTCATGAAGCCAATCTTCACGCTGATTATCGAGGATGACGAGCGGATAGGCGCCATGTTGGGGGAGCTGGTCTCCTCCACGGCCGGGTTCTCCCTGATGGGGCGGGCCGGCACCCTGGCCGAGGCGGATCGCCTGATGGCGGGGAGCGAGCCCCGCTTGCTGATGGTCGACATCTCCCTGCCCGATGGCTCGGGCCTGGAGTGGGTGAGCCGGCTGCGCAGCCACAACCGGGAGGTGATGGTGATGATGGTGACCGCCTCCTGCGACGTGGAGACCATACAGCAGGCCCTCAACCTGGGCGTGCAGGACTACGTCATCAAGCCGCTGCGGCTGTTTCGCATCCAGCAGAGCCTGGAGGAGATCCTGGTCCTGCATCGCCGCCTGTGCGAGCCGGGGGAGCTGGCCCAGAGCGACCTGGACCGCCTGATGGGCAAGGCGCGCAACCAGGGTCGGGAGGCGCGGGAGACCCCCAAGGGGATCGTCGCCATCACCCTGCGACAGGTGCTGGATCTGCTGGCGGGGGAGCCGGACAACACCTTCTCCACCGACACCGTGGCCCTGCGCCTCTCCCTGAGTCGCACCACGGCCCGCCGCTACCTGGAGTTTCTGGAGTCAGAAGATCGGCTGGACGTGGAGCTCAACTACGGCCAGCGTGGCCGCCCGGAGCGGCGCTACCACTGGCGCCGGGAGTCGTGACCCCGCCGCGGGCACAACGCCGAAGAGGCCGCGCACACCATGCTGCGCAGGCCGCGCAGATAAAAGGGAGCCTTTGAGCTCCCTTTTGTTTTGCCCCGATGCGACCCGGCCCTTCTATCTGGGATCGCCCGAGAAGGGGTGCAGGGCGGTGCGGGCGCGCTCGAACAGGGCGATGAGGTGATCTGCCACGGCTCTCACCCGCCGGGAGTGGGCGAGATCGCTGTGGAGCACCAGCCAGATGGGCTGATCCACTCCGAGCTCCGGCAGCAGGCAGACCAGATCCGTCTGGCGGGCCAGGTAGTGGGGCAGCACCGCGAGCCCGAGGCCGGCTTTGGCGGCGGCGAGTTGGGCCGCCAGGGTGCTGGTCTCCACCCGGCAGGGGCGGCCGCGCAGCATGCGGGTCATCCATCTGGCGGCGGGCAGGTGGCTCTGGGTTTCGTTCCAGCCGATGAAGTCATCCTGATCGAAGCTGGCGGCATCCACCCCGGGGCTGCGGGCATCCAGGTAGGCGCCGGTCCCGTAGAGGCCAAAGCCCAGGGTGCCCAGGCGCCGCAGGGTGAGGTGGCCGGCATCGGGCTTGACCATGCGCACCGCGAGATCGGCATCGCGCCGGTGCAGGTTCACCGTCTGCACCCCGGTGACCAGCTCCACCCTCAGCTCGGGGTGCTGGGCAAAGAGCGTCGGCAGGGAGGGGATGATAAGGGGATTGGCCAGGTTCTCGGCGGTGGCGAGGCGCACGGTGCCGGCCACCTGTCCCTGCAACTGCCCCGCCTCGCCAAAGGCCAGCCCCGCATGTTCCAGCGCTTCGGCTCGCTCAAGCAGGGCCTCCCCGTCGTCGGTCAGGCGATAGCCCTGCTGGTGGCGGCTGAACAGGGGCAGGCCGAGGGCCGCCTCCAGCCTGTCCAGGCGCCGGGAGACGGTGGCCACCCCCATGCGAAGGGCGTGGGCGGCACCGCTCAGGGTGCCGCTGCGGGCGATGGCCAGGAAGATGCGGGCGTCGTCCCAGAGCAGGGGATCGTGCATAGTGTTTCCATAATCGGAAGATAGGTTGCCAGTTACCTCTATATCTCATTCATTTTCGGAAGACCATACTCCCCTGCAACTTGTCAGAGAGAAAATGCGATGCAACGACGAACACTGGGAGCCAACCTGCAGGTCTCTGCCCTGGGGCTGGGCTGCATGGGGATGAGCGAATTCTACGGGCCGCGGGACGATGAGACGTCCTTGCGGGTGCTGTCGGAGGCGGTGGAGCGGGGCATCGACCTGCTCGACACCGCCGACATGTACGGCCCCCACCACAACGAGGCGCTGATCGGGCGTTTTCTCGCGACCCGGCGGGGGCAGGTGAAGGTCGCCACCAAGTTTGGCATCGTGCGCCAGCACGGTGAGTACAGGCGTACCCTCGACAACAGTGCACGCTATGCGCGCCAGAGCTGCGAGGGCTCCCTGCGCCGCCTCGGCATCGAGCAGATCGATCTCTACTATGTGCACCGCCTCGATCCGGCCCATCCCGTCGAGGAGACCATGGCCGGGCTGGCGCAGCTGGTACAGGAGGGCAAGATAGCCCGCATCGGTCTGTGCGAGGTGAGCGAGGCCACCCTGAGGCGCGCCCATGCCGTGCACCCGGTGGCGGCGGTGCAGACCGAATACTCCCTCTGGACGCGGGAGGTGGAGGCGGCGGTGCTGCCCGCCTGCCGGGAGCTGGGGATTGGTCTGGTGGCCTACTCCCCCCTGGGGCGCGGGTTTCTGACCGGGCGTTACCAGCAGGAGGCGGTGTTCGAGGAGGGGGATTTTCGGGCCAGTCTGCCGCGGTTTCAGGGGGAGAACCTCGCCACCAACCGCACCCTGGTGCAGGCGGTCATGGCCCTGGCGCAGCAGAAGGGATGCTCGGCGGCGCAGATAGCCCTGGCCTGGCTGCTGGCGCAATGGGAGGGGATAGTGCCCATCCCCGGCACCCGGCGCCTGACCCACCTGGCGGGTAACCTCGGTGCGCTCTCGGTGCGCCTCTCCCCTGCAGAGCTCGGGGCCCTGGGACAGGCCATCCGGACCCTGCCGGTGGCGGGGGAGCGCTATACCGCCGAGGGGATGAAGGGGGTGAACGCATGAGCGGCTCGCACACGGATCGCCGTGAACGGGCGTTCGCGCTGCTGGCCCGGCTCGATCCCCTGGCGCCCACGCGGGTCGCCGCCAGCCTGGATGCCTTGTCACCCGAGCTTGCCGAGCTGGTGCTGGGGTTTGCCTTTGCCGATGTGCTCGCCCGTCCCGGCATCGATCTCTGCACCCGCGAGATGCTCACGGTGGCGACCCTGATGGGGATGGGTACGGCGCCCGGACAGCTCGAGTTCCATATCCGGGCCGCCCTCAATGTGGGGGTCAGCCGGGAGACCATCATCGAGATCCTGCTCCAGGTCGCCGTCTATGCCGGAGTGCCCGCCTGCATGAATGGCATCAGTGCGGCCCGCAGCGCCTTCGCCGCCCATGACAAGGGGCGGGGGGGCAGTGATTAAGGAGGAGACGCCACCCTGGCGAAAAGGTCAGGTGTGCCCTGACGAGGGCAGCAAGAAGGGAGCCGAGGCTCCCTTCTTTCATGGTGCTGGCCGGCTCAAGCCCCTTCTGGCAGAGGACGGCGTACCCTCGGCTTGAGCTGGGAGAGCATGACCCCGGTCAGGATGAGGCCGCCCCCCAGCAGGTGATAGCCGTGGATGGGCTCCCCCAGGGTGATGACGGCGATGAGGGCCGTGCACAGGGGCATCAGGTTCATGAAGACCGAGGTGCGCTCCGCCCCCAGGGTGGCGAGGCCGCGCATCCAGCAGTAGGCGGCGAAGATGGAGGAGGCGAGGCCGGCGAACAGCACCATGCTCCAGCCCTGGGCGGGAATGGCCAGGGAGTCGGCAGAGAGGGCCACCGGGATGAGCAGCAGCACCGCCAGCAGGATCTGCAGGTAGAGGTTGAGCCAGGGGCCGAACGGCAGTTGCCAGCGGCGGATCAGCAGGCCATAGAGGGCATAGCTGGCCGCCCCCAGCAGCATCATGCCGTCGCCGGGGTTGATGCCGCTGTGCAGCAGTGCCAGGGGATTGCCCTGACCCAGCAGCCAGAGCACCCCGAACAGGGAGAGGCTCATGCCGAGCAGCGCCTGCTTGCCCGGCTTCTGGCCAAAGCAGCAGGCCCCGATGAGCAGGGTGAGCAGGGGCAGCAGGGAGCCGATGACCCCCATGTTGGTGGCCGAGGTGCTGTGGGCGGCGTAGTAGGCGAGGCACTGGTAGAGCACCATGCCGAGCAGGGAGAGCACCAGCAGCTTGCCGAGCCAGGGGCGGATGTCGGCCCGGCGGCGCCAGAGCTGCGGCAGGCAGAAGGGGGAGAGCGCGAGGGCGGCGATCACCCAGCGATAGAAGGAGATGGCAGCGGGATCCAGCACGCCGGCGGCGGCCTTGGAGACCACGGTATTGGCGGCCCAGATCAGGATGGCGAGCAGGGGGAAGAGAAAAGGCATAGGCACTCCTTGGTACGATGGGGAGAGTCTAGCCTTGTCTTGAACGAGGTAAGTAGCGTAAATAAGACATGTCATAACCGCTTTGGGACAATCTGCATGGGCACCCTCACCCTGGCCGAGCAGGATCGCCTGCTGGCCGACCCCAACCCCCTCTACTTTCGCTACAGCCAGATCCAGGGGGGCAACGCCTGCGCCGAGCACGCCCACCCCTGGGGTCAGCTCAGCCTCATCAGCCTGGGGGTCATGGTGGTTGAGGTGGGGGGAGAGCGGCTGGTGGCGCCTCCGGACTACCTCATCTGGGTGCCGGCGGACCTGCCCCACACCGCCTTCAACGAGCAGACCCTGGATTACACCTCCATCTACGTGAGCCACGCCCTGGCCCCACGTCTGCCACGGGAACCCCAGCTGCTGGCCCTCACCCCCTTGCTGCGGGCCCTGCTGGAGGACTTCACCCAGCGCCGGGTCGGGCACATGGAGGATGAGTGGGATGCCCGCCAGGGTGAACTCTTCATCGAGAAGCTGGCCCGCACCCGTTGCCAGCCGAGCTACCTGCCCCAGAGCCGGGATCGCCTGCTGGCCCCCTTGCTGGCGGCATTGCAGGCGGCGCCGGAGGACAACCGCACGCTGGTGGAGTGGGCCAGGGCGCTGCACACCACGGAGCGCACCCTGGCGCGGCGCTGCCAGAAGGAGCTTGGCATGAACCTGGGCCAGTGGCGCACCCGGCTGCGGCTGGTGAAGGCGCTGGACTGGTTGCGGGGCGAGATGCCGGTGCAGGAGATCGCCTGGCGCCTCGGTTACGCCTCCACCTCGGCTTTCATCGCCATGTTCCAGCGCGAACAGGGCTGCGCCCCCCAGCGCTATCGCCAGCAACTGGGCCAACCCGTGGCCTGAACCGCATGAAAAAGGGCGCCCGCAGGCGCCCTTGTGGATCACGGGATGGGCTTAGAAGAAGCCGAGGGGGTTGATGTCGTGGCTCACCAGCAGGTTCTTGGTGTTCTGGTAGTGGTCCAGCATCATCTTGTGGGTCTCGCGACCGATCCCCGACTTCTTGTAGCCGCCAAAGGCCGCATGGGCCGGGTAGGCGTGGTAGCAGTTGACCCAGACCCGGCCGGCCTGGATGCCACGCCCCATGCGCCAGGCCAGGTTGCTGTCCCGGGTCCACAGGCCGGCCCCCAGCCCGTACTGGGTGTCGTTGGCAATGGCCAGGGCATCCGCCTCGTCCTTGAAGGTGGTGACCCCGAGCGCCGGCCCGAAGATCTCCTCCTGGAACACCCGCATCTTGTTCTGGCCTGAGAAGATGGTGGGCTGGATGTAGAAGCCCCCCTCCAGCCCGCTCACCTTGGCCGGGCCGCCGCCCAGCAGCATCTTGGCCCCTTCGCCGCGGCCGATCTCCATGTAGCTCAGGATCTTGTCGAACTGCTCGCGGGACGCCTGGGCCCCCACCTGGGTCGTGGTGTCGAGGGGGTTGCCCTGCACTATGGTGCGGGCGCGGGCCAGCACCTTGTCCATGAAGTCGTCATAGATGCTGGCCTGCACCAGGGCGCGGGAGGGGCAGGTACACACCTCCCCCTGGTTGAAGAAGGTCATCAGCATCCCTTCCACCGCCTTGTCGATGTAGCTGCTCTCGTGCTGCATCACGTCGGCGAAGTAGATGTTGGGGGACTTGCCACCGAGCTCCACGGTGGAGGGGATCAGCTTGTCGGCGGCGCAGCGCAGGATATGGGCGCCCACCTCGGTGGAGCCGGTAAACGCCAGCTTCTGGATCCGGTTGCTGGTGGCGAGCGCCTGGCCTGCCTCGGCGCCGAAGCCGTTGACCACGTTGACCACGCCGGGGGGCAGGATGTCCTTGATGAGATCCATCATCAGCATGATGGTGACCGGGGTCTGCTCGGCGGGCTTGAGCACGCTGCAGCAGCCGGCCGCCAGTACCGGGGCCAGCTTCCAGGCGGCCATCAGCAGGGGGAAGTTCCACGGGATGATCTGGCCGACCACGCCGATGGGCTCCTTGAAGTGGTAGCTGACGGTGTTCTGGTCCAGCTCGGCGGCGGAGCCCTCCTGGGCGCGGATGCAGCCGGCGAAGTAGCGGAAGTGATCCACCACCAGGGGCAGGTCGGCGGCCAGGGTCTCGCGCACCGCCTTGCCGTTCTCCCAGGTCTCGGCGACGGCGAGCACTTCAATGTTCTGTTCGATGCGATCGGCGATGCGCAGCAGCAGGTTGCTGCGCTCGGTGACGCTGGTCTTGCTCCAGCTGGCGAACGCCTTGTGGGCCGCGTCCAGGGCGAGCTCGATGTCGGCGGCGTCGGAGCGGGCCACCTCGCAGAACACCCGGCCATCCACCGGCGAGATGTTCTCGAAATAGCGGCCGGCGCGCGGCGCCACCCAGTCGCCACCGATGAAGTTGTCATAACGGGATTTGAAGCTGACCAGGGCACCTGCCTGACCGGGAGCGGTATAAATCATCTCATCATCCTTATGTGTGTGTGGTCCTGACCGGCCTGGCGGGCAGTCCGGTTGCTTCCTGTCATCGCAAGGGGCGTGCCAGCGGGTGGCGCTCTACATAAAAAGGTTGCAAAAACGTTATCAAACGGGGTGCCAAGGGGTATCTTGGTTAACCAGTGCCCCCCAGGACGGCCCCCAAACTGTGCCGTTTCGGAACATCGGGTGTGACACTGTGCCGTTTGTGAACAGGAGACGTGATGAAGGCGCTCCCCCAAGGCGGCCCTATTCGCGAGTGTGTAGAAGGAGGTGTGATGAGCGAGTTGCCTCAATCCGGTGCCAGCCCAATCCAGCGCTCCTGGGAGCGCTGCCTGCATCAGGGGCTGAGCCGCCAGCAGAGCGCCGAGCTGGACTTGCTGCCCCAGGGGGAGCTGTCGGCTCGCCAGGAGCAGCACAGGACGCTCATCGCCTGCTTCCAGCGCTTCGTGCTGCCGCTCTTTGGCCAGTTGCTGGCGGGGAGACCCTGTCGTCTGCTGTTGTGTGACGGCGAGGGGGCTATCCTCGCGGTGAGCGGAGACGACCGGTTTGCCCGCCATGCCGAGCGCATTTTTTTGCGCAGCGGCGCCCGCTGGGGGGAGGCGAGCAAGGGCACCAACGCCATCGGCACCGCGCTGGCCGAGCAGAGCGAGGTGCAGGTGCTGGGGGCGCAGCACTTCTTCGCCCAGCACAGCTTTCTCAGTTGCAGCGCCTGCCCCCTGCTCGGGCCGGACGGGCAACTGCTCGGCGTGCTCGACATCTCCACCGATGCGGCCCACCACGGCGGCGACATGCTGGGCACCGTGCGCCTCCTGGCCATGACCCTGGAAAACGCCCTGCTGGCCCGCCAGCCGGGCTGGCTGGTGGATCTCGATCCCCAGAGTCTCTGGTCTGCCCGCCTGCTGCTGGGGGAAGGGGGCGAGCTGCTCGGGGCCAACCGGGCCGGTCGGCTCTGGCTCGGCCAGCACCCCTTCGACGGTCAGCAGTTGCTGCGCGAGCGCCGCGGCCTGCGGCTGGTGCCGGAGGCGGGGGAGCGCGCCGCCAGGCTCCCCCTGCCGAGCGCGGTTGAGGAGGGGGGATCGCAGGCGCAGCAGGTGCCGCTCAAGATGCTGGAGCGGGGCATCTCATTGCTCATCGAGGGGGAGACCGGCAGCGGCAAGGAGCACCTGGTGCGCACCCTGCACGCCAGCTCGAGCCGTCGGGAGCGGCCTCTGGTGTGCGTCAACTGCGGCGCCTTGCCGGCGGAGCTGGTGGAGGCCGAGCTGTTCGGCTATGTGGGGGGGGGGCCTTCAGCGGTGCCCGCAGCCAGGGCAGCCAGGGCTATCTGCGCGCCGCCCACGGCGGCATCCTGATGCTGGATGAAATTGGCGAGCTGCCGCTCCAGGCCCAGACCCGGCTGCTGCGGGTGTTGCAGGAGCGCGTCGTCACCCCGGTGGGCAGCCACAGACCCGAGGCGGTGGATTTCTGGCTGGTCAGCGCCAGCCATCGGGATCTGGCGGCCATGGTGGCGGCCGGCACCTTTCGCGAAGATCTCTACTACCGCATCTGCGGCTGGCGCCAGCAACTGGCACCCCTGCGGGCCTGGTCGGTGCCCGAGCGTCAGGGGCTGATCCTGAACCTGCTCGCCCAGATGGACCCGGCGCTACAGCTGAGCCGGGAGGCGGAGCAGCGGTTGCTGGCCCACCCTCTGCCCGGCAACGTACGCCAGCTCAAACAGGCGCTGGAGGTGGCCTGTGTGCTGGCAGAGGGGCAGGGCTGGATTGAACCTGCCCATCTGCATCTGCCCGCCGTGGCGGGGGGAACGAGCTCACCTTTGGGAGGGAGTACCCTGCGCGAACAGAGCCGGCAGCGGGTGCAGCAGACCCTGGCAGAGTGCGGCGGCAACGTGAGCGAGGCGGCGCGCCGTCTTGGCATCAGTCGCACTACCCTCTATCGGGCACTGCGGGAGGAGGGGTGAAGGGTGTCGCGCCATCCAGCGCTTGTGTAGACTGCGAAGGCAAGGACGTTTTTTCGTTATGTTTCCATCGCAGGGAGTGCGCAATGATCCATCTTACGACCGACGAGGCCCCCCGCCTCTCTCCCGGCTGCTGGCCGATGCCGCTTGCGCCCCATGGGGCCCGTGCCGGTTAGTCGGCACCCGTCTGCGCCCGGTGCGGCGCGTGTAATAACCTTGGATCTGGATCAGCGCGGTCCGGCGTTTCAAGGTGTAGGGTAAAAGCCCTTTTTCAGGTGTGATGCCGATGATCCCTTCCTATTCCCGCATGACGACGCTGTTGTTCTGGTGCCTGCTGGCGGCGAGCCTGCTGGCCATGGTGTTATTCGAATTCGGACCCGAGCGGCGGCTCGACATCCTGAGCCAGGCCGGTTTGTCCGTGCGTGCCCAGGATGACAGGGCCCACAAGGGCTCCTCCGTCGCCACCCTGAGTCAGGGGGGCGACAGACCCGCCATCCAGTGCACCCTGCGAAGCCAATATGCCTATCCTTTCTGCGAGCTGGTTCTGACCCTGACCAACCCCGAGCGGGGGCTGGATCTTTCCGGCTTCACCGGGGTGCGGGTGAGGCTGGATGTAGAAGGGCAGGGGGTACAGGCCTGGCGCCTTTATCTGCGCAACTACGATCCCGTCTACTCGACGCGGGAAGACGAGAGTTCCCACAAGTTCAACGAAGTGCTCTTCACCGCTAGGGATTTTGGTCGTGAGCAGGATGTCCCCCTGAATGTCTTTGCCCCCAGCTCCTGGTGGGTGCAGCAGTACGACATTCCGCTGGTCCAGCAGGGGCCGGATCTGCACCATGTCTACGCCATCGAGATCGCCTCCGATGACAAGATGTTGCCGGGGGAGTACCGGTTGCGGCTCGAGCGGCTGGAGTTCTATGGCCGCTGGTGCAAGCCGGGGGACTTCTATCGCTACCTGCTGCTGGGGTGGCTTGTCTACGGCGTGCTGCTCTTCCTGGTCCAGAATCTGATGTTTGGCGATCGGCTGCGCAAGGCCAGGGAGGCGCGCCTCGCGGCTGAAGCCCTGAGTGCGAGCCTGTGCGAGCAGAACCGGCGCACCGAGGAGGAGGCCCGCTACGATCCCCTGACCGGGGCCCTCAACCGGCTCGGCGGCGAAAAGCTGCTCGGGGAGCTCGGCGAGATGCCGCTCTCTTTCATCTATATCGGCATCGATCACTTCAAGGGGGTCAACGACGGTCACGGCCACCCGGTGGGGGACGAGGTGCTCAAGCACATGGTGAGCGAGCTGCTGCGCCATTGCGACAGCCTGTGCCGACTGGTGCGCTGGGGCGGGGAGGAGTTCGTGCTGGTCTGTCTCCATTACGACGAGGGACGGGCCGCCGCCCTGGCGGAGCGGCTGAGAGGGGCGCTGGAGGGGTACAGGCACTGGCCGCTGGGGCTCGGGATCACCGCCTCCTTCGGGGTGGCCGAGCGGCGCAAGGATAGCCTGGAGCAGGCGCTCAAGCGGGCCGACGAGGCGCTCTATCAGGCCAAGCAGAATGGTCGCAACCGGGTGGAGGTGGCGCCCGACTGAACCGGCGCTGGAGCCCATGGCCGGGCGGGGCTATCATGCGCCCCATCATCCATCCGAGGAGAGATGCCATGGCACAACACATTGGCGCCCTGACGCTGCTGGTGGCGGATTACGACGAGGCCATCACCTTCTTCACCCGGGGAATGGGCTTCGAGCTATTGGAAGACACCCCCTCGACGAGCCGGGCAAACCGGGCAAACGCTGGGTGCGGGTCGCTCCCAAGGGGGCTCCCGGTTCCGCACTGCTGCTGGCCCGCGTGGCCAACGAGGAGCAGCGCGCCGCCATCGGTCGCCAGGGGGGCGGTCGGGTCTTCCTGTTCCTCGAGACAGACGACTTCTGGGGCGATTACGAGCGGATGCTGGCCTATGGCGTTCATTTTTGTGAACAGCCGCGCCTCGAACCCTACGGCACCGTGGTGGTGTTCGAGGACATCAGTGGCAATCGCTGGGACCTGCTGCAACTCGCTGCTGCCAACTGAATCTGAAAACGTTTATCATCCCGCCCGTCATAAAGTCATAAAAGTGTCACAGAAAGTTCTAATAATTGGCGCACCCATCTTCACAGAGGCTGTCTCTTGATCAGATCTTGATCCCCTGCGCCATCAGATCCTTGGCGGCAAGAAAGCCATCCAGTTTACTTTGCAG
>NZ_JAPDBQ010000099.1:0-15969 GCF_027705325.1 Aeromonas sp. QDB18 | reverse complement strand
GCCAAACCACAGAAGTATGCGACGAGAAAACCTAGTAAAAACAATGCCAGTCAGGCTTAACTGACTGGCATTAGGCCTTTGGCCCTCTTTTTTCTGGCCCGAGCCCGGCCCCTCCCGCGCCATTGCTGCGATAACGGCAATTCTCTTCTGCAATACCCCCTCTTTTTCACAATAACAATCCCCTCTAGAGTCACCTCACTCCCAAAGATTGAGGAATCCATCATGCACCACGATCCCCTGTTCTGCCCCCTTCGCCTCGGCCAGCTGCACCTTGCCAACCGCATCGTCATGCCCCCCATGACCCGCTCCCGCGCCAGCCAGCCCGGGGACGTGGCCAACGCCATGATGGCGACCTACTACGCCCAGCGTGCCGGGGCCGGCCTCATCATCAGCGAAGGCACCCAGATAGATCCCCTGGGCAAGGGCTACGCCTGGACGCCGGGCATCCACAGCGCCGAGCAGGTGGCAGGCTGGAAGCAGGTAACAGACGCGGTCCACGCCGAGGGGGGCATCATGTTCGCCCAGCTCTGGCACGTGGGCCGGGTCACCCATCCTGACAACATCGGCGGCGCCCAGCCCCTCTCCTCCTCCGCCATCCAGGCCAAGGGAGTGAAGGTATTCGTCGACAACGGCAGCGATGCCCCGGGGTTTGTGGAGACCGTCACCCCGCGCGCCATGACCCAGGCCGACATCGACGCCGTGGTGGGGCAGTTTCGCCGGGCCGCCCGCAACGCCATGGAAGCGGGCTTTGACGGCATCGAGTTGCACGCCGCCAACGGCTACCTCATCAACCAGTTCCTCGACTCCGAGTCCAATACCCGCACCGACGGCTATGGCGGTTCGCTCGAAAACCGGCTGCGCTTCCTCAAAGAGGTGACCGAGGCGGTCTGTGACGAGATCGGTCCCGACCGGGTCGGGGTACGCCTTGCGCCGCTCACCACCCTCAACGGCACCGTGGATGCCAACCCCCAGGAGACCTATCTGGCTGCCGCGCGCCTGCTGGGCCAGCTCGGCGTGGTCTATCTGCACGTGGCCGAAGCGGACTGGGACGACGCCCCCCTGATGGCGGAGAGCTTCAAGCAGGGGCTGCGCGACGCCTTCCCCAACACCCTCATCTACGCCGGCAAGTACGATGGGGAGCGCGCCCGCGCCGCCATCGAGGCGGGCTGGGCCGACATGATTGGCTTCGGTCGCCCCTTCGTGGCCAACCCCGACTTGCCGAACCGCCTGCGCCACGGCCATCCGTTCGCTCCCCATGATCCCGCCACCCTGTTTGGCGGCGGCGAGAAAGGGCTGACCGACTACCCCGTCTATGGGGCAGAGCGGGCATAAGGCGGCTGGCGCTTAACCTCTTCCCGGGCGGACCCCACCAGCGTGGGGTCCGCCTTGTTGTCTTGCCAGTGCAACAACAACCCAAGACATTGTTGCGCCATGTGATTCAATCTGCGCCCCTCTCTTTCAAGGAGTCACCATGAACCATACCCAGGCCTGGTGCTGGCACGCCCCCGGCGAACCGGACCAGCTCATCCTCACCCGGCAGACGCTCCCCGCCCCCGGGCCCGACGAGGTCCTCGTCGCCAACCGGATCATCGCCTTCAATCCGGTGGACTGGAAACTCATCGAACAGGGTCATCCCCACTGGCAGCCAGGCCATGTGCCCGGCGTCGATGGCATGGGCACCTTGGTGACACTGGGGGCCAATGTCACCCACCTGCGCCCCGGCACCCGGGTCGCCTATCACACCGACCTGCGCCACGGCGGCAGCTTTGCCCGCCACACCCTGGTGCCGGCTCGCGCCCTGATGCCGGTGCCCGATGCCCTGAGCGACGAGACGGCCGCCGCGCTCCCCTGCCCCGGCCTCACCGCCTGGCAGGCACTGGCCAAGCTGCCGCACCTGCACGGGGAGGCCCTGCTCATCACGGGGGCTGGCAGCAGTGTCGGCCGCTTCGCGGTGCAACTTGCCCTTAAGCAGGGGGCCCGCGTCTTTGCCAGCGCCAGCCCGCGCCACCACCAGTGGCTCAAACAGCTAGGCGTGCAGGGGGTGGCGGACTATCGGGATCCCGACTGGCTGGCCCAGTTGCAGGCCGCCAACGGCGGTGAACCCTTCGAGGGGATCATCGATCTGGTCTCCAGCCAGCAGGCAGAAGCCTTGCTGCCTGCCCTTGGCTATTACGGCCACATGGTGACGGTGCTCGGGCGCATCGCGCGCAACCCGCTGCCCGCCTTTAGCCATTGCCACTCATTGCACGAGATTGCCCTCGGCGCCCAGCACGCCTTTGGCTCGGACAAACAGTGGAGCCGTCTGGTAGCGGCCGGTGTCGCCATGATGGCGCAGATGGCGAGCGGCGAGCTGACCCTGCCGCCGCTGGTGGTGGGCGACTTCGACGCCCTGCCCGCCCTGCTCACCCACGTCAAGCAGGAGGGACAAGGGGAAAAGTATCTGGTGCGGGTGGGTTGATACCCGCCCAACGATGGCACAAAGAGGCCCGCCAGCCATGGCGGGCCTCCTCCATTCAAGGTGTGCAAGGCGGCCTGCTCAGTGCAGGCTCACCCCGTGCAGGGCGGCATGGAGGCGAATGTCCCGGGTCAGACGCACCTTGTCCGCAAGGCTCAGCCAGCTCGCCTCCACGGCATTGAGACTGAGTCGGCACAACTGCTCCTGGCTGGCGCCAAGCCCGTCGGCCAGGGCCTGGAAGTTGGCGTTCATGTAGCCGCCGAAATAGGCGGGATCGTCGGAGTTCACGGTGACGCAGAGCCCCTGCTCCAGCAGCCTTAGCACATTGTGGTGGGCCATCTGGTCAAACACCCTGAGCCGCACGTTGGAGAGGGGGCAGACGGTGAGGGGCAGCCGTGTATCGGCAAGATAGCTCAGCAGCGCGGGATCCTCGACGCAGCGCACCCCGTGATCGATGCGTTGCACCCCGAGCTCCCGGATCGCCTGCCAGATGTAGTCCGCAGGTCCCTCCTCCCCCGCGTGGGCCACCACAGGCAACCCCAGTTCCCTGGCCCGGGCAAAGACCCGGGCAAACTTGCTGGGCGGGTTGCCCTGCTCCCCCGAATCGAGGCCGACCCCGTGCAGGCGCGCCAGGTGCGGCGTGGCCTCTGCCAGGGTGGCGAATGCCGCCTCTTCACTCAGGTGGCGCAGGAAGCTCATGATGAGCCGCCAGCTGATGCCAAAGGCTGCTTCGCCAGCCTGCAACGCCCGCTCGATGCCCCCCAGCACGGTGGCAAAAGGCACGCCGCGGGCGGTGTGGGTCTGGGGGTCGAAGAAGATCTCCACGTGCACCACGTGATCGGCAACGCAGCGCTCGAGATAGGCCCAGGTGAGGTCGAAGAAATCCTGTTCGTGGATGAGCACGCTGGCACCGAGGTAGTAGAGATCGAGGAAGGATTGCAGGCCGTCGAACTCATAGGCGGCGCGCAGGCTGTCGACATCGGGCCAGGGAAGCGCCACCCCGTTGCGCTGGCCGAGGGCGAACATCAGCTCGGGTTCGAGGGTCCCCTCGATATGCAGGTGCAGTTCCAGCTTGGGCAAGCCGGCAATAAAGTGCTCCATGATGACGGCTCCATCGTCAGACTCCGTGCGGGCACCACCGGGGCGGCGCCCTCCCTTCGCCTTCATTGTGCACCCATCTGGCCCACCGGGGGAGACTTGTCATCAAAGGGCCTTATAATGGCGACACAAAAACCATAACCGATTGAAGAGACGAACAGAGGGAGGCCCTGTCCCCGCTCTTGCGCCCTACAAGGAGAATTCATGAAGAAAAACGTCATCTGTGACATTGACGGCGTCATCCTGCACAACAACGATCTCATTCCCGGCGCCGACCGCTTCGTCCACCGCCTGCTGGAGCAGGGCAGCAAGCTCCTGTTCCTCACCAACTACCCGGCCCAGACCCAGAAAGATCTGCAAAACCGCTTCCGCTCCGCCGGAATAGAGGTGCCCGAGGAGTGCTTCTACACCTCCGCCATGGGCACCGCCGACTTTCTCAAGCGCCAGGATGGCAAGAAGGCCTATGTGATCGGTGAAGGGGCCCTGACCCACGAGCTCTATAAAGCCGGCTTCACCATCACCGATATCGACCCGGACTTCGTGGTGGTGGGAGAGACCCGCAACTACAACTGGACCATGATGCAGCAGGGCGCCAAGTTCGTGGATCAGGGGGCCCGCTTCATCGCCACCAACCCCGACACCCACGGCCCCCTGATGTACCCGGCCTGCGGCGCCCTGTGCGCCCCCATCGAGCGGATGACCGGCAAGAAGCCCTTCTATGTCGGCAAGCCGAGCGCCTGGATCATTCGCGCGGCCCTCAACCGGATGGAGGCCCACTCCGACGACACCATCATCATCGGCGACAACCTGCGCACCGACATCCTGGCAGGCTTCCAGGCCGGTCTCGAGACGGTGCTGGTGCTCTCCGGGGTGAGCAAGGTGGCGGACATCGACCGCATGCCGTTTCGGCCAAACCACATCTTTGACTCCGTGGTGGACATCGACATCGTCTGATCCCGGGTGCCGCCCTTCCGGTAGCCTTCAGCCTGCACGGGCCCCCTTGGCAAAGGGGGCCCGTTTCGTTTAACGTAAGCGCAACATCGTTAAACAAACTAAACGGGAGCAGGATGCTCCTTCGCCACTCAAGGACGCACCATGAAGAGCCTGAACGACTGGATCCTGCTGGACAAGCACACTGTCTCCCCCACCCCGATGATGCCCGCCCCCGAGCGCATCAGGGCCGGAACGCCGAGCCAGACGGCATGGAACCACTACTCCGACCCGAGCCAGCAGTTTCACGTGGGCTTCTGGGCTTGCGAGCCGGGCTGCTGGGCCGTTCACTATACCGAACACGAATACTGCCAGATGCTGGAAGGGGAGGCGGTGATCCACGACGAGCAGGGCGGCCGGCTGCACCTCAAACCGGGGGATCAGTTCGTCATTCCCGTCGGTTTTGTCGGGCAGTGGGAGACCCTCACCCCTTGCCGCAAGCTCTATGTGATCTTCGAACCCGCCGCGACTTGACGCGAACGTCAACCCTGACCCTCTCTCTTCAGGCGGCCGAACGGCCGCCATTCCCTGGCGCAACTTGACGCTTACGGCATGATTTTCTGCGGTTTTCCTGCTTGCAAAAGGGTTTTCCGCTAGGCATTGTGATTGGCGAGGAATGTAAATGGAATTTCGAGCCCAAACGTGGGGGGCTCATATAAAAATCAAGAGGATTACCGCCAATGTGTTCTATTTTCGGCATTCTGGACATCAAGACCGACGCCACTGCCCTGCGCAAATCGGCCCTGGAGATGTCCAAGCGACTGCGTCACCGCGGGCCTGACTGGTCCGGCGTCTACAGCTCCGACAAGGCCATCCTGGTGCACGAGCGCCTGGCCATCGTCGATCCGGGCAACGGCGCACAGCCTCTCTACAACCCCGAGCGCACACACGTATTGGCCGTCAACGGCGAGATCTACAACCACAAGGAGCTGGAGAAGAACCTCAAGGTCGACTTCCAGTTCCAGACCCACTCCGACTGTGAAGTGCTGCTGGCCCTCTACAAGGAGAAAGGCCCGGCGTTTCTGGACGATCTGAACGGCATCTTCGCCTTCATCCTCTATGACGCCGAGCAGGATGCCTACCTGATTGGTCGCGACCACATGGGGATCATCCCCCTCTATACCGGCCGCGACGAACACGGCAACTTCTATGTCGCCTCCGAGATGAAGGCCCTGGTGCCCGTGTGCAAGAGCGTCGAGACCTTCCCGCCGGGACACTACCTGTGGAGCAAGGATGGCGAGCTTAAAACTTGGTACAAACGGGACTGGATGGAATACGCGCCGGTCGAGCACAACGTCAGCGACAAGGCCGAGCTCAAAGCGGCACTGGAAGCGGCGGTCAAGCGCCAGCTGATGTGCGACGTGCCCTATGGCGTGCTGCTCTCCGGTGGTCTGGACTCCTCCGTCATCTCCGCCATCACCAAGCTCTATGCCGCCCGCCGGGTGGAAGACGATGGCAAGAGCGAAGCCTGGTGGCCCCAGCTGCACTCCTTCGCCGTCGGCCTGGAAGGGTCGCCGGATCTCGCCGCCGCCCGCAAGGTGGCTGACCATCTGGGCACCATCCACCACCAGATCCACTTCACCGTGCAGGAAGGTCTGGATGCCCTGCGTGACGTCATCTATCACCTCGAGACCTATGACGTCACCACCATCCGCGCCTCCACGCCCATGTATCTGATGGCCCGCTACATCAAGGCGATGGGGATCAAAATGGTGCTCTCCGGCGAAGGCTCCGATGAACTGTTCGGTGGCTATCTCTACTTCCACAAGGCGCCCAACGCTAAAGAGTTCCACGAAGAGAACGTGCGCAAGCTCGCCTCCCTGCACCTCTATGACTGCCTGCGCGCCAACAAGTCCATGGCCGCCTGGGGTGTGGAGGGTCGCGTGCCCTTCCTCGACAAGGAGTTCATGGACGTGGCGATGCGCCTCAATCCCGCCGACAAGATGTGCGGCAAGGGCAAGATCGAGAAGCACATCCTGCGGGAAGCCTTCGAGGATCTGCTGCCCCACGAAGTGGCGTGGCGCCAGAAGGAGCAGTTCTCCGACGGCGTGGGCTACTCCTGGATTGACAGCCTGAAGGCCATGGTCGAGGAAGAGGTGACGGATCAGATGTTCGAGGCCGCGGCCTTCCGCTTCCCCGTCAACACCCCGCTCACCAAGGAGGCGTACTACTATCGCGCCATCTTCGACGAGCACTTCCCGCTGGAGTCCGCCGCCCGCACCGTGCCCTACGGCAAGTCGGTCGCCTGCTCCACTCCCACCGCGCTCGAATGGGATGCCAAGTTCAAGGAGATGGCCGACCCCTCCGGTCGCGCCGTGATGGACGTCCACCAGCAGGGTTACTGATCGCCCCTGACCTGAATACAAAGCCCCTCTCGAGGGCAATGCTGTTCACTTAAGAGAATTTGAGTTCCAGTCCACGTAGTATCAGGACAAAAAAGCGAGGGAGGCATGATGCCTCCCTCTTTCTATTGCAAGCCCCGCTGGATAAAGGCTGGAGGAAGATCGACTGGACACAGCCTTGCCCCCTCAACTCAAATCCAATTTATGAATAATCAGTCAAAAAAGTGCTTATCTGAACAGCATTGCCTCTCGAGGGGCTTTGTTGTTTTCTGCCATTCCATTGCCGCTTTTTGCCTTCCCCTTCCCTGTTTGCGGCTTGGCGCAGGAAACGCCCCGTGTCACATTGTCTGCGCCTGGAAGCAAAGATAACGACACAAGGAAGAGACCATGAAACGACTGTTACTGCCCCTGATGCTGGGCCCCCTCCTTTTCAATGGCGCCGCCTGCGCGGGCGACCACCTCTGGAGTCAGAGCCTGCCCGATTACAGCCAGGGTTATGACGAGACGCGGGATCCGGCCCGCGATCTCGCCGCCGCTACCGCCAAGGCCAGTGCCGAGGGCAAGAAAGTCCTGCTGCTGGTGGGGGGCGAATGGTGCAGCTGGTGCCAGGAGATGAACCGCTTTCTGGACCGGGAACCCGATCTCGCCGGCCAGCTCAACCGCACCTTCGTGGTGGTCAAGGTGAACGTCAGCGAGCAGAACAAGAATGAATCCTTCCTGAAAGCCTACCCCGAGTATCTGGGGGTGCCCCACTTCTACGTGCTGGATGCCAAGGGCAGGCTGCTCGAGTCCTTCAACACCGGGCTGCTGGAGAAGGGGAAGAGTTACGACGGGGAGAAACTCGGCAAATTTATCGCCTATTTCCAGCCCAGGACCACCCACGGCTGACTCGCCAATCAATCAAACAGGGCCCCGCACGGTCAGTGACAGTGCAGGGCCTTGATGGCAGCGCAAACAGGGAAGTGGCATGTCTGCGACAAACAGGCCATCCATCACCCCGGACAAGGACGAAAAAGATGTTGCGAATACTGGGCAAGGCGTCGTCAATCAATGTGCGCAAGGTACTGTGGACCTGTGCCGAGCTGACCCTCCCCTTCGAGCTGGAGGAGTGGGGATCCGGCTTCAAACCCACGGACACCCCGGCGTTTCTGGCGCTCAACCCCAATGCCATGGTGCCCGTCATTCAGGATGAGGATTTTACGCTGTGGGAGTCGAACACCATCATCCGCTACCTGGCGACGCGCCATGGTGCCAATGCACTCTATCCCGCCGAGGCGAGAGCCAGGGCCAGGGTCGATCAATGGATTGACTGGCAGGCATCGGACTTGAACACCGCCTGGCGCTACGCCTTCCTGTCGCTGGTGAGGCGCTCCCCCCAGCATCAAGACCATCAGGCCCTTCACGCAGCTTGCCTGCAGTGGTCTCACTGCATGGAGATCCTGGAGAGACAGCTTCAAACAACCGGAGGATATGTGGCCGGTCCGCACTTCTCGCTGGCAGACATTCCCATCGGGCTGTCAGTCAACCGCTGGCTGGAGACGCCCTATGATCGCCCGTCGCTACCCGCCGTGGACGACTACTATCAGCGACTGAAAGAGCGGCCGGGGTTTCGACGCTATGGGGCCAATGGCACGCCCTGAGGCGAGCAAGATAACCCGGGCAAGGAAAGAGACGGCAGACCGGGCCAACGCGCTGGCCCGGTCTGCACAGCTTCAGGGCTGGGCATCCGGCTGATTGGCGGGGGCGGCCTTGATAAAGGCTTGCAACTGCTCGCAGTTGGCGACGATGCGCGCAATGGTGGGGTAGTCATCCAGGGTCATGTCGAAGCGGCGGGCGTTGTAGACCTGGGGCACCAGCATGCAGTCCGCCAGGGTGACCTCGTTGCCCACGCAATAGATGCCGGCGGTGGTCATGAGAAGCTGCTCCAGCGCGGTGAAGGTCTCGTCAATCCAGTGGCGATACCAGGCATCCCGCGCCATCTTGCTCTGCCCCAGCTCCTGCTCCAGGTAGTGCAGCACGCGCAGGTTGTTGAGGGGGTGGGTGTCACAGGCGATCATGTTGACGATCTGGCGCACCCGGGCACGTTCGATGGGGGCGGAGGGCATCAGGGGGTAGGCGGGATAGGTCTCGTCGAGGTACTCCATGATGGCCACCGACTGACCCAGATGCACGTCATCGTCCACGAGAAACGGCACCAGTCCCTGTGGATTGACCCGGCGGTAGGCCTTCTCCTTCTGCTCACCCTGCCGCAAGTTGACCGGGTGCTGCTCATAATCGAGCCCCTTGAGTTGCAGTACCAAACGCACGCGAAAGCTGGCCGATGAGCGCCAATATCCAAACAACTGCAGCATAGTGTGTCCCTGTGGTGGCAGGTGTCTGCCACCTGCCGTGTCGCCCGCCCCTCCCGGGGTCGGGCTCTCCTAGCTCGCCCGCTCGGCCGTTGCTTGCGTGACCCGCTGCAAAATGGTGCCAAACAGACTCATCCCGTTGCGATCCTGCATCGCGATGGACACTGTATCACCAAAGCGCAGAAAGGGTGTAGTGGCTTGACCTGACTCGATAATTTCCAGCATCCGCCGCTCGGCAAGGCAGGAGGATCCCCGGCTTCTGTCGTAGTTGGAGACGGTGCCCGAGCCGATGATGCAGCCCGCCCCGAGCGGCCTTGTCTTGGCGGCATGGGCAATCAGTTCATCAAAGTTGAAGGTCATGTCCACCCCGGCGTCGGGCTGCCCGAACAGGGCGCCGTTGAGGTGGGTCACCAGGGGCAGGTGGACCTTGCCATCGCGCCAGTCATCCCCCAGCTCGTCCGGGGTGATGGCCACCGGCGAGAAGCTGCTGGAGGGCTTGGACTGGAAGAAGCCGAAGCCCTTGGCAAGCTCCCCGGGAATGAGGTTGCGCAGGCTCACGTCGTTGACCAGCATCAAGAGCTTGATGTGGCTCGCCGCCCCCTGCGAACGGGTGCCCATGGGCACGTCGTCGGTGATGACGGCGACTTCCGACTCGAAGTCGATACCCCACTCCTCGGAGCCCATCACGATGGGGCCACGGGGCGGCAGGAAGCTGTCAGAGCCTCCCTGATACATCAGGGGATCGTGCCAGAAGCTTTCTGGCATGTCGGCGCCGCGCGCTTTGCGCACCAGCTCCACGTGATTGACGTAGGCACTGCCGTCAATCCACTGGTAGGCGCGAGGCAGCGGGGAGAGGCAGGCGGTCTCATCGAAGGGGAAGGCGTCGGGGCAGGCGCCCTCGTTGAGTCGCTGATAAACCTTCGCCAATTGCGGCGCCACTTCGCCCCACTCGTCGAGGGCCGACTGCAGGGTCGGGGCAATGGTCGTCACGTGGACGGCGCGCGCCAGATCGCGGCTCACCACCACCAGGGCGCCGTCGCGCTTGCCATTGTTCAGGGTTGCCAGTTTCATATCGAATTCCTTATTTGCCGAGCGTCTCTGGACGCTGCCAGCTGGTGACATAACCGGGGTGTTCGACCCCTTCGCAGATCGGGCCGACGGCCAGGGCATCCCGGGTGTCGAGCATCACCGCCACCTCGTCGGTGAAGGTCTTGGCATGAGCCAGTCCCGCCGCAAAGGCCTTGGGATGGGGACCATGGGTGAAGCCGGCAGGGTGGAAGGTGACCATGCCCCGCTTGATGTTGTCCCGGCTGAAGAAGTACCCAGCGTGGTAGAAGAGCACTTCGTCGAAGTCGTCGTTGCTGTGGTAGAAGGGCACCCGCAGGGCGCCTGGGTCACTCTCGATGGGACGCGGCACGAAGGTGCAGACCACGAACCGGCTCGCCACGAAGGTGGAGTGAGCCGAGGGAGGCAGGTGGTAGCGGTGGCTCATCAGCGGGCGGATATCCCGCCAGTTGAGGCGCACCACGCACAAGTCCCCGTGCCACCCTTGTGCATCCAGCGGGTTGAACGGCCAGGTGACGACCGAGACCTGATCGTGGCGCTTGATCTGCAGCGACCAGGGGTTTTCATCCTGCTGGGCCAGGAAGCGCTCGTTGATGGCGGGCACGTCCAGGGCCGCCGGATCGAAGATGGCGTGATTGCCCACCAGTCCCTTGTCCGGCAGCTGATAACTGTCTTCCGTCGCCTCTATCATCAGGATGAAGAGGGGCGCGGTGGGCTCGATGCGCCACATGGTGCCACGGGGGATCACCACATAGTCGCCATCTCTCAAGATGAGGTGTCCGTAGTCGCAGTAGAACTCTCCGCTCCCCTCGTGAATGAACAGGAGCTCGTCGCCATCGGCGTTTCGCACCAGAAACGGCATGGGCTCATGCAGGCGCCAGATGCGGTAGCGGCAGTGGGGGTTGCTGAGAATATCCGGCATCACCCAGGGGGAGAGGGAGCTCACCTCCTCCTGCAGATCGTTCAAGTCAAACGCCCGTGGCCGAAGCGGTCCCTCCCAGTTGACCCAGTCGGTGGGAGCATGCTTGTGGTGCATGTGGGTGGCCGGACCGAAGAAGCCCGAGCGCCCCAGCTCGCGCTCATAGATGGCCTGCTCCGGCAGATCGGCATGGGCCTGGCGGGAGTGGGTTCCCTCCCGATGGGGGAAGCTTATCCAGTTACGCATCGCTCGGTTCTCCGTTTTTCTGGCCCTGCGCGGCACTGTTCACCTCCCCTTGCGTGGATCCGTCCAGCACGCCACGGCGGATCTGATCCAGCTCGATGGATTCGAACAATGCCTGGAAGTTGCCCTCACCAAAGCCCTCGTTGCCCTTGCGCTGGATGATCTCGAAGAACACGGGACCGATGACGGTGTCCGTGAAGATCTGCAGCAGGATGCCGTCCTTCGTCGGCGAGCCGTCGATGAGGATGCGCAGCTCTTTCAGCGCCGCCAGATCCTCCTGATGACCCGCCACCCGGCTGTCCACCTTCTCGTAGTAGGTGTCCGGCGTCGGCATGAAGCCGGTTCCCCGCCCTCTGAGCGTGCGGATGGTGTGATAGATGTCGGCAGAGGCGAGCGCGATGTGCTGGATCCCCTCCCCCTTGTACTGGCGCAGGTACTCCTCTATCTGGGACTTGTCGTCCGCCGACTCGTTGATGGGAATGCGAATTTTGCCGCAGGGGGCCGTCATGGCGCGCGAGTGCAGTCCGGTCAGCTTGCCCTCGATGTCGAAGTAGCGGATTTCCCGGAAGTTGCCGATCCGCTCGTAGAAATTCGACCAGAGGTTCATGTTGCCGCGATGGACGTTGTGGGTCAGGTGGTCGATCTCATAGAGCCCCGCGTCCACCTCGGCCATGCGGGCCTGCCAGTCGGGGTAGAAGATAAAGTCCACGTCATAGATGGAGCCCCGCTCGCCATAGCGATCGACAAAGGAGAGGGTACTCTCGCCGATGCCGTAGATGGCGGGGATGTTGAGTTCCATGGGGCCGATTTTGCCCACAAACGGCTTGGCCCCCTGGCCAATGGCGTACTGCTGGGCACGGCCGGCATCGCTCACCCGAAACGCCATGCCGCACACGCTCGGACCATGGGCCCGGGCAAACTCCTCCGCTTGGGAGTGGGGCTCGGCATTGACCACGAAGTTGATGTCCCCCTGGCGATAGAGCCAGCACTGCTTGTGCCTGTGCTTGGCCACTTCGGCAAAGCCCAGTGAGACGAACAGCGCCTTGAGGGCCGCAATGCCCTTGAGATCCGGCGCCGTGTACTCGACAAACTCAAACCCGTCGGTGCCAAGGGGGTTGATGGTGTGAGTACGGGAAGAGGGGGTGGTCATGATGCGCTCCTTGCGATGAACTGATAACGAAACGGTTCACGCCGCAAGGGCTCGACAGGCAGCCCGCACGGCATTTTTAACAACTTGTTTCATTAGAGTGGCGAGCGCAGGGAATGAGAAGGGGCGGCGTTCAGATAGTTTGGCGGGGATCCGCGCCAAAAAATGTAAATGAAATGTGACATCACAGCCCCAACCTTGCACTGCGCTCGTTAGCGTCCCGCAAGGCTGTCAGCTTTGCCTTACAGCGACCAATAACGGGGTTCGATATGGGGCAGCACCGCCCTCGCCTTTAGCAATCGAGTCCTTTGCGGGTTGATGAGCCAGGCTTGCTCCCCCAACGCCAGCAGGGGCAGATCGTGCAGGCTGTCACTCAGGGTGAGTGCGGCCTCCAGGGTCAGGAGCTCGGGCAGCAGCTTGTGCCTGCCATGGCAATAGAAGC
The DNA here is from genome assembly GCF_027705325.1 of Aeromonas sp. QDB18. Lineage (NCBI taxonomy): Bacteria > Pseudomonadati > Pseudomonadota > Gammaproteobacteria > Aeromonadales > Aeromonadaceae > Aeromonas > Aeromonas sp. QDB18. The sequence goes on along the minus strand of NZ_JAPDBQ010000099.1, from coordinate 2,920 downwards.
GCGGCACTAGGCCGCCGAAACGGTAACCCATCCGCGAGCCGATGATGCGGTGAGGGAGCCTTGGCAGTTGACGATGGAGCTGGGCACGGACCAGGGCGCGGGGACTGGCGGAGATGACCCAGCAGCGGTACCCCTCCCCCGTCAGGAGGGCTCGCGCCTCCCGATACAGACCGGGCCGGGTCAGGCTGTACTGCCGTATCAAGGCGCGCCAGGCCAGGGGGGATAGCCCGAGGGTGATGGTCCACCAGATGAGTGCAATGCCGCGACTGCGCTGACCTGGCAGCAGATAGATCACGGCACCGAACGCCATCAGTGGCCACAGCAGCAGCGGCCAGAGACGGCGGCGCAAGATGAAACGCAGCAACCCCGCATGGCTGTCATCCGGCGCCAGGGTGTCATCGAAGTCGGCCAGGATCCAGCCACGGGCTGGGACTCTCACGGTTGCTGCGCTCATTCGGTGATCTCTGCGATGGCGGCATGCAACTCGGGCAGGAGGAACAGTGTCCCCTCATCGGGCGGACAGACGAGATCGAAACTCTCACCTACCAGGGTGAAGGCGAGGCGCCAGGCGTGCAGATAACCGCGATCCGCCACCGTGCCGCCGTAACGCTCATCCCCGAGGATGGGGGCTCCCACGCTCTTCAAGGCCACCCGGATCTGATGGGTCTTGCCGGTCCGGGGCTTGATGCGATAAAGGCGCAGCCCCTCGCGCACCGAAACGGAGTCGAACCAGCTGATGGCCGGGTTATCCTGGGTGCGGCTCAGCATCCAGCTGCCGCCTCGCCCTTTCTCCATGTCCCCCTTCACCCAGCCCTGCTTCTTCTTCGGCTTGCGATCGGAGAGGGCCAGATACTGCTTGCTCACTTCCCGCGCCGCGAAAGCCATGCTGAGGGCGCGATTCGCTTCGGGGGTGCGGGCCAACAGCACCAACCCAGAGGTCATCTTGTCCAGTCGATGGACCGGATAGAGGTCAAGACCGGTATCCATTCTGACCCGATTGACGAGACCCGGCTCGCCGGCATCATCGTGCATGCCAATGCCCGGACGCTTGTTAATCACCATGAAATCTTTGTGCTGCAATTGTATCCGGTACATGTATAACCCTTTAGAATGTTACTTGTTAACAACTTGAATGCAGGCCTGCAGGCCATCTTCATGGACCCTCAGCACAAGAATCGCACGAATGAAAAAATGCCTGTTTTGGCTGTTGTTGCTTGGCATCACTTGCTTCTCGCCCCTCCAGGCCAGTGAACGGACACGTGATCTGCCGGAGAAGGTGGTATTGCAGTTGCGCTGGCTGCATCAGCCCCAGTTTGTGGGCTATCACATGGCCAAGGCCAAGGGGTATTACGCCGACGCCGGTCTGGATGTCGAGATAAGGCCAGGTGGCAAGGGAATAAGTCCGGTTCAGGAGGTGCTGGCCGGACGCGCCGACTTTGGCGTCGGCAACACCGAGGTGCTGACCCACTACGCCCAGGGCAAGCCGCTGCTGGCGCTGGCCAGCGTCTACCAGCACTCTCCCTCCATCTTCCTGGCACGCCGCGACAGCGGCATTCTCACCGTTGCGGACATGCGTGGCAAACGGATCATGATGTTTCCGGGTCATCAGGATGCCGAACTGCTGGCCACCCTCTACTATCAGGGACTTCACGAGCGCCAGCTCATCCCGGTACCCACTTCGGTCAACATCGACGATCTGATCGCCGGCCGAATAGACATCTTCAACGCCTATCTGAGCAATGAGCCATTCTATCTGGAAGAGCGCGGCATCTCGGTGTCCGTCATCAACCCTCGCAACTACGGCATCGATTTCTACAGCGACATTCTCTTCACCACCCAGGCACAGGAGCGGCTCAATCCGGAGCGGGTGGCACGTTTTCGTGCAGCCAGCCTCAAGGGATGGCGCTATGCCCTCACCCACCCCGAGGAAGCCATCGCCCTGCTGCGCACGGAGTATGGCGTCAACCGCAGCCAGGCCCACATGGAATACGAGTTGCAGATGAGCAAGGAGATGATCCAGCCGCTCTATGTGGAGATCGGGTATATGAATCCGGATCGCTTCGCTCACATCATGCAGCAGCTGGTGGAGATAGGCCTCCTTGCCAAACCGGTCTCCCTGACCCGTTTTCTCTATCAGGTTCCCTCAGAACAGTGGAGCTTCTGGCGTCCATGGTTCCTGCTGAGCCTGGGTGTTGGTGGTCTCATCCTGCTGCTCTCCCTCTATCTTCTGATGAGCAACAAGCGGCTCAACCAGGAAGTGGCCCTGCGCAAGCAGCGAGAGCAGGAGATACTGCAACTGGCCCGCCTCGATCCCCTTACCGGGCTGCCCAATCGCCTGAGCCTGATGGAGCAGTTGAAACACCAGGTGCAAAGCGACAATCCGGGCTGCCTGCTGTTTTGCGATCTCAATGACTTCAAGCGCATCAACGACAACTTCGGCCACAGCCAGGGGGATGCCATCCTCTGCCAGCTGGCCCGACGGATCCACGACGCCATCGGCCACCAGTGCTATTTTGCCCGCTTGGCGGGGGACGAGTTCATCCTGCTGCTGCCGGGCTACGATATCCGTCAGGCAGAGGAGGTCACCGCCGTGATCCGCCAGGCCATGCAGGCCCCCTTCGTGGTCAATGACCAGCCGATGCAGGTGGGCATCAGCATCGGCGTCAGCCACTACCAGCATGACTGGAGCCCGGAGCAGTGGCTCATCCAGGCCGACAGGGCCATGTATTGTGACAAGGGCGGCCGCGTCATCACGCTGGCGGAGCAGTCCGGCTGACTGGTTCATCTCCCGGCACACAGAGCCGATACCCCCATGAAACCAATAACAGGAAGGCCACCCCAGGGGTGCAATGCTGTTCAGATAAGCACATTTTTGACTAATTATTCATAAATGCGACTTGAGTTGGGGGAGCAAGGCTGT
>NZ_JAPDBQ010000098.1:0-15972 GCF_027705325.1 Aeromonas sp. QDB18 | reverse complement strand
ACCAGCGGGGCTGACGCCCCGGCGAAATTCCCCTCCCACCTACGTCGGAGGGAGTCCCCTTTCGCATTTAAGATGGCGTGAACCTGGGCGCTGCCCAACAGGGTGAGGGTCAGGATGAGCGCGGTCTGTCTGAACATGATCAATACCTCTGGCAATGGGTCATTCGGGCTTGCCGCTCCCTGGGCGGCAAGGGGCTTGCGTTGGCGAGCTGCAGCCCTCTCTCACCATAGCAGGAGCGAAAGACGATGCCTGTATCAGCTCTGGGGGATGCGGACCTCCTTGTCGAGGTAGAGGCTGCTGTAGTGGGCGCGGTGGGTGACGAACATCACCTGATGGCGACTGCCATCGGAGAGAATGATGAAATCACCGGCCTGTGCCGGGCTTTGCAAGCGGATCTCGTGTTCGGGGGCCGTCAGCTTGTCGGCCTCCTCCCGGAAGGTGAGGGTGTAGGAATACATATGGCGCTCCACCGCAGGCTCATATACAGACACGCCTACAACTCTAGCCGCGGTGGCCGGGATCCGCGGCGCCCAAGCGGCGCCGATGGTGCAGATAATGTCAGCAACGGTGAGGCACAGGGATCAGGGACGACCACTGAGCAGGATGGCGCCGCCCAGGGTGATGAAGAGTCCGCCGGTGATGCGGCCAACGAGGCGCTCGCCGCGACCTGGCTTGAAGTAGCGACCGGCGCGCCTAGCCAGGGCGACATAGCACAGATGCACCAGGCTGACGATGGCGCAGATGGTCAGGTACATGGTGATGAACTGCAGCGTCAGCGGACTCTGGTGATCGAGGAACTGGGGCAGCAGAGCGCAGAGGAAGACGATGGTCTTGGGGTTGCTGGCGGAGACCAGAAAGGCTTCTCGCAACAAGGAGAGGGTGGTTCTGGTGCGTCCCCGAGCGGTGGAGGGAGAGAGCCCTTGGGCACCGGTATTGGCCGCGCGCAGCGCCTTGTAGCCCAGATACACCAAGTAGCCACCCCCCGCCAGCTTGAGGGCGACAAAGAGGGGAGGCAGGGTTTGCAGCAGGGGCCCACCCCCATGGCGACCAGACCGATGAGGATGGCCTGGCACCCCAGGTTGCCGAGGATGCTGACAAGGGCGGCGCGCCAGCCGTGTTGCAGACCGTTCTTGACCACCAGCAGCACATTGGGGCCAGGGGTCAGTGTCGCCAGCAGATAGGCCAGCGCAAACAGCATCCAGGTATTGGGGTTCATGAGCACATCCTTGGCGTCAAAGCAGGCATGATGCCAGCCTCTTTGACGAGTCGTCCAGCGGCGTCTCTCCCGGCCCCGAAGAGGATTCAGGGGAGGGCAATCCGGTGCAGCATGGTCTGCGGCTGGAAATGCAATAGGCAAGGATGTGTATAAAAAAATCGCATTAAGGCAGTTTTTTATGATGTGTTAAAACCGCAGATAAGCTGTCTTTTTTCTCACCGGCTAACCAATGGCGTCGCAGCATACTGATTTCACCGATATCGATGGATCGCCAATCGTAAGCGCTGCTCGTCCTGCCTCGAGCTTGTCGACTTGCAGGGTTCCTTGAAGCGCTCTTTCTTTGGTGCGAGAAAGATCACTGTTGTGGACAGAAAGATCCCCTCTACTTGGCCATATGGAACCGCAATGAATGAGGGGGGAGGATGTCACTTTTTGATGAGCGTCGAGTGCAGGATCTCTGTGCCCGCTTGCTGGCAGACACTAATAACCAGGGATATTCACTCGATAGCAAGCATGGCCGCGAGTTGAGAGATCTCCTGCAGGCTGTGGGTGGAGTCAAGCCAGTGGGACGAGGGGCTCGTCATGTGTTGACCGATGCTGGAAGGAATTATCTCGCAGCACAGCTGGCACAGGTTGCACCAGTGATGCCGGACAGGCGTGACACGATACGGGCTCTCGGGGTGGACCTGCCCGCACATCTAAACCAGGCCAGTTTTCATGCCCTCTGGCATGGGGACAGCAAGAGCGGGATAGATCCAGATAATGATGCTATCGACATCACGCTGACACAGGATGAAGTGATTCGACTTCGCACGCTGAGCCCGCTGTCACTCATCGACCAGGACGGACTGCGCCACGACATGAGGGCGCAACTGGCACTATTGGGAGAGCTGGTCTTACCGGAGCGCTGCTTGAGTAAGTTACATGGCATTGAGTGGCAGGGGCGGCAACTGGTCACGGTGGAGAACAAGGGAGCTTTCGTGGATTACCCGCTGCAAGTGGGGGAGTTGTTGCTCTATGTGCCTGGCCGCAATACCAAGTTGGCACGTCAGGTATTCCCGCTGTTGCCGGCTGCCGTACCCTGGGCCCATTTTGGCGATCTGGATCAGCGCGGATTGGATATCGCTAACGAGCTGGCCCATGCCCTTCGTCGTCCGTTGGCTCTTTGGCTACCCGACACCTTGATGGCCTATGTTCATCACTATGCCCGCACTCTGATCCGCCGTCTGGAGGGGCAACCGATCAGCAGAGGCAAGATCCCATGGGAGGAGGTCCCCGTGGTGAGTGAGCATGGCAAGCAACTGGAAGAGGTCCTTATATATCTGATCGAAAGGGGATTGTGGTTGGAACAGGAAGTATTGGTGCTAGCCGGAGGTTGGCAGTCATGGCCACTCGACGCGCCTTGCGGCCAACGCAGTAATGAAAAAACCGCCATCAGGCGGTTTTAATGGTTGTCAGCCCCTATTTCAGGGCTTTTTTCAGCTTTTTGATCTTGCTTTCGTGCTTGGCGATTTTCGCCTGGCGGGCGGCGATCTTCTTCTTGATCTCTTTCTTGCTGGCCATGGGGCGGCTCCTTGTCTCGTGGGCGCCATGGGGATCAGGGTGCCCGGGGTCTTTCCATGCGTGCCGGGAAGGCCCTCTCCGTTGGCGCACTGACAGTCAGGGGAGGGGCATACCGCGGAACTGGTTTGCAGGATAGTCCAGTTTCCCGCGAGTGCCACCCGAACGGCAGGAAACAGAGGCAACAAAAAAGCGCCCCTGGGGGCGCTTCTGGCTTGAAGGGGCGGTATCAGGCCTTCTTCAGGTAGGCGGCCACCAGCACGATCTGCATGCCGTTGACCTTGCCCTCGATGTGCAGCGGGTTGTTGGTCAGGCGAATGCCCTTGACCAGGGTGCCGCGCTTGGCGGTGAAGCCCGCGCCCTTGACGTCCAGATCCTTGATCAGGGTGACGGAGTCCCCTTCCACCAGCACGGCGCCATTGGAGTCGACGGTCGGCACGCTGTCGTCATCGTCGCTGGTCACGCCGGCGTCTGCCCAGGCCTTGACCTCGTCTTCCATGTACATCATGTCCAGCATGTCCTGGGCCCAGAGCTCGCCCCGGGCGACGAGGGCCTTCAACTGGCGCCAGGCCATCACCTGCACCGCCGGCACCTGGCTCCACATGCTGTCACCCAGGCAGCGCCAGTGGTTCACCTCCGTGGTGTCCGGCTGCTCCAGCTGGCCGCGGCAGGTGGCGCAGAGGGCCACGCTGTGGTCGTCGTCGCTGGCGGGGGAGTGCGGCACCGGGAAGGCAGTCAGCGCATGTTCTGCGCCACACAGCTCGCATTTGGCATTTGCACGGGCTTGCAGGATGGCATTGATGGTCATGATTGGGTTCCGTTTATAGGGGTAAAGCTGCTCGCCGTGGCGGGCTGCGCGAATGAGGGGCCGGAATATAGCACAAATCCCTGCTTTTTGTCAGGCTACCAGCGGCGCACAGGCGAGTGCTTTTTGACGGCAGATCGCTAGAATGAGCCTCCCTTTTTGCGCCAAAGGACAGGTTCACCGTGCTGGCCCACCGTTTTCGACAACTGGACTGCTTGCTCACCGCCGAGCGACGCTGGTGGCAATACCAGCCCTATCACCATTTGGGGATCGCCTTTGCCCGCGAGGCGCCAGCCCTTGCGAAGTGCCTGGCAGCCCTGACCCTTGACGAGATAGCGCACCTCGACGGGGACATGGATGCGCTCTGCACCCTGCTTGCCCCCTGGATCCCGGCGGGGGCCGAGTTGCAGGCCCTCGGCGAGCTTGCCCCTTTCGCCCCAGAGCCCGTCCAGTGCGCCAGGACCATGGCGATGTACATGCCGGGACGCAAGCAGGGGCAGATAGAGGCCTTCACCGGCTGCCTGCCCCCCCACCAAGGTCCCTATCTGGAGTGGTGCGCCGGCAAGGGGCATCTGGGGCGCCTGGTGTCGCTGCACCGTGGCGCGGAGATCCTTAGCCTGGAGTGGCAGGGGGCGCTCTGCGAGGAGGGGCGGCGGCTCGCCGCGCGCGACGGCGCCAACATGCGGTTCGTGGAGGCGGATGCCTTTGCCGCCGAGTCCGGGGCCCTCATCGCCCCGCACCATCACGCCATGGCGCTCCATGCCTGCGGCGATCTGCACACCCATCTGTTGACGCGGGTGGCCGAGGGGCGTGCCCAGGGGGTGACCCTCTCCCCGTGTTGCTACCACCTCATCAGAGGAGAGCACTACGCGCCCCTCTCCCGGGCCGCCAGGGCCAGTGCCCTGCGCCTTGGCAAGAGCGATTTGAAGCTGCCGCTGCAGGAGACGGTGACCGGCGGTGCCCGCATCGCCCGGCTGCGGGAGCGGGAGGTGGTGTGGCGCCTCGCCTTCGACTGCCTGCAGCGCCAGGTGCGCGGGGTGGATGAGTACCTGCCGGTGCCCAACCTGCAAAAGAGCCTGCTGACCGGGGGCTTCGAGGATTTCTGCCACTGGGCCGCCGAACGCAAGGGGATGGGCTTGCCCGCGGGGCTCGACTACGCCGCCTTGCTGGCACAGGGGGAGCGGCGCTTTGGCGATGTCGCCCGCATGGAGCTGGTGCGCCACCTGTTTCGCCGTCCCCTGGAAATCTGGCTGCTGCTCGATCGCGCCCTTTTCCTCGAGGAGCAGGGCTACCGGGTGGAGGTGGGCACCTTCTGTCCCAAACCCATGACCCCGCGCAATCTGCTGATCCGGGCGGTGCGCGCAGGGGGGATCTGAGCAAGAGTCCGGACAGGTCGGATGGCTGCGGCCGCAAGACCAGGGGCTGGATCCCCCTGCAAACGAGCGCCATCTGAGTGCAGGGAGGCATGGCTCACAATTTCGCCAAATTCTTAATTCTTGTCGTGAATTTAGTTGTCAGGATGCCTATGCTCGCCCTGACATTTTCAAGACAAGGATGGTTACCCATGTTCATGCTCACGCGTACCGCCTGCCTGGTTGCCCTCGTCTGGGCACTGCCCGGCCAGAGCGCCATGACAATCCAGCCCGATCCCCAGAACAGCGGCGGCTATGTGATGGCGGCGGCGGATCTTGCCAGTGCGGCCCAGGCCAAGACCGCCAACCTCATGTACGGGATCTGGTCCCACGCCCTGGCCACCCGGCCCAATTCGGTGGTGGAGGCCATCGTGGCACGCGCCCCCGGCAACCCGGACAACGTCAAGCGGGTCGAGCGGGTCTTCACCGAATCGGACTGGGAGTTCCTGACCCAGATGGCCGCCCCGGAGTACACCTACGAGCGCTTCCTGCGGGCGGTGGGCAAGTTCCCCGCCTTCTGCGGCGACTACACGGACGGGCGCAATGCGGACGCCATCTGCAAGAAGTCCATCATCACCGCCTTCGCCCACTTTGCCCAGGAGACCGGCGGCCACATTGCCAAGGAGAATGTCTCCGACAACCCCCTTGGGCTGGAGGAGTGGCAATAGGCCCTGGTGCACGTGCGGGAGATGGGTTGGTCTGAGGGGCAGACCGGCTACACCACGGGGTGTGGCCAGAGTGACTGGCAGAACCGGCGCTGGCCCTGCAGCACCGGTCAGGGCTATTTCGGTCGCGGCGCCAAGCAGCTCTCCTACCACTTCAACTACGGCGCCTTCTCCGAGGCCATGTTCGACGGCGACGCCACCGTGCTCCTCAACAACCCCGGGCTGGTGGCGGACTCCTGGCTCAACCTCGCCTCCGCCATCTGGTTCTTCCTGACGCCCCAGGCTCCCAAACCCGCCATGCTGCACGTCATCGACCGGACCTGGGTGCCCTCCCAGCGTGAGCTGGCGGCGGGCATCGGCTACGGCTTTGGCACCACCATCAACATCATCAACGGTGGCATCGAGGTGCGGCGAGCAGAACAAGAACAAGGGCCAGCCGGTCAACCGCATCCGCTACTGGGAGGGGCTTGCGGCCCACTACGGGATCCCGCTGCTGGCGGACGAGAAGAACACCTGCTGGCAGCAGATCCCCTATGGCAGCCTCAACCTCAACGGCGCCACCGACGTGCTCTACACCAACTGGGACGGCAACTGGAAATACTACCCGGACAGACCCGGCGGCTACTCCTTCGAGTGTGATCTGGTGGGGTACCAGACCGCCTATTCGGCCCTGGTGCCGGGGGATTACGAGAAGTGCGTGACCAACTTCTACGGCTCCCACGCCAGCTGGCCCAAGGTACGGGTGGTGGCCACGCTGGATCCGGCCCCGGTCGACCCCGGCACGCCACTGGTGGACGGGGTACCGGCCTGGGAGGCAGGCAAGGTCTACACCGCGGGCAACAAGGTGAGCCACAAGGGGATCATCTATCAGGCCAAGTGGTGGACCCAGGGCAACGAGCCGGGCAAGGGCGACCCCTGGGCACCGGTGACCTGAGAGTCAGTACAAGCGCAAGCACCCCGGGGAGGCCGCGCGCCTCCCTTGTTGATTGCCGCGCTGGCTTGCTGCGCCTCTTTTGGCACTGATAGCCTGCGGGTTCACACCGAGGGAGGATGACCATGAACATCGCCATTCATTTTGAAATTCCGGTACAGGATATGGAGAGAGCCATCCGCTTCTATGAGGGAGTCTTCGAGACGGTGCTGGAGCGGGTGCAGATCGATGGCAACGAGATGGCGCTCTTTCCCCTGGAAAGTGGCACGGCGGGCTGCTCCGGCGCCCTGGCGAAGGGGGAGAGCTATGTGCCGAGTCTGGATGGCACCCGGATCTATCTGCGGGTGCCTGACATCGAGGGGGCCATGGCCCGGGCACTGGCATCGGGCGGGGCCTGTCTCTATCCCGTCACCCGGGTCGGGGAGAGCCTCCGGGTGGCGGAGTGTCGGGATTGCGAGGGGAATCGCATCGCCTTGCAGGAGGGAACCTGACCATTATTTATCCGGTGCATGGGGTGTGTTGAGTCATTCACTCGATGAATAAAGAGGGGGATTTTCCCGCTCCGGGAGCCTCAGCCCCGCGGTGAGGCTCCGGAATGGTCAGTTGCCGCCCCCCGGATCCCGTGCTACTTCATCTGGTGCGGCAAGAAGGCGAGCACCCGTTCGCCCGGTCTGTCGCCCCAACTCTCAGGAGGCATCATGGAAGGACATTGTCTGTGTGGCGGGATCACTGTGTCGAGCGGCGATCACAAGGAGGTCAACCTGTGTCACTGCGCCATGTGCCGGCGCTGGTCAGGGGGACCCATGTTCGCGGTGCACGGGGGCAAGGGCGTACGGTTCACCGGGATGGCCCCGGTGGCCTACCGCTCGTCGGAGTGGGCGGAGCGCGGATTCTGCCCCACCTGCGGCACCCATCTTTTCTACCATCTGTTGCCGACGGACGAGTACATCCTCTCCGCCGGCCTGTTTCAGGATCAGGGGTTCGAGCTCACCGGGCAGATCTTCATCGACGAGAAGCCCGACTTCTATGCCCTCAAGAACGACACCCCGACCCTGACCGGACAGCAGGTGTTCGAGCAGTTCGCCCCCAAACCCTGAGCCTGTACTCACCCCGAGGAGAAGCCATCATGGATGAACAACCGAAGGTGAAGGGGCCTGCCTCCTATTTTCCCGCCATCGAGCAGAAATACGGCCGGCCCATCGCCCACTGGCTGACCCTGCTGGCAGGGCGGGAGGAGCGCAAACACATGGCCCTGGTGGCCTGGCTCAAGGACGAACACGCCATGGGTCACGGCCATGCCAATGCCCTGGTGGCCCACTTTTTGGCGCAGCCCGATGCGCCCGGCGTGGCATGACAGTGCCACAGTGCAAAACGTGCAGGAAAGCCAGAGGAGCAGAGAGATGAAGATAAGCGTCAGCGTCTGGGTTGCCAGGCCGATTGCCGATGTGTGGCAGGGCTGGAACACCCCCGCCAGCATCATGGCGTGGAACGCCGCCTCCCCGCAGTGGCACTGCCCCCAAAGCCGGGTGGATCTGCGGGTGGGTGGGCGTTTTTGCCACCACATGGCGGCGCGGGATGGCAGCACGGGGTTTGATTTCGAGGGGACCTTCACCGAGGTCACCGCGCCGACGGGGCTCGGCTACGTCATGGACGATGGCCGCGAGGTGAGCGTGCGGTTCGTGGCAGAGCAGGGGGGCACCCGGGTGGAGGAGCGGTTCGATGCCGAGTCCCTGCACAGCGGCGAACAGCAGCGGGCGGGGTGGCAGAGCATCCTGGATAACTTCAAGCGACATATGGAAGCCGCCAGCTGACCCCTGTGGGGCGCCATAAAAAACCACCGCAAGCTGGCGGTGGTTTTTTTATGGCGTTCGCCCGGGGCGGGGCGGGGCGGGGAAGGGGGTCACTCCTCGATGTCCAGCAGCACCAGGATGGCGCTCTCGCCCCCCCACTCCCGCGGCGCCTGGTGAAAGGCGCGCACAGCGGGGTGCTGGGCCAGCCAGCTCGGGATGCGCTGCTTGAGGATGTGCTTGCCGATGCCGTGCATCACCGAAGCGACGTGGATGTTCTCTTTTCGGCACAGGGTGAGCAGGGCCGCCAGCTCCTGCTTGGCCTGGTGCTGGTTCATGCCGTGCAGATCCAGATAAATCTCCGGCGGGTAGCTGCCGCGCTTGAGCTTTTTCAGCTCGAATTTTGACACGTCGTCGCGCACGTAACGGGTCGGCCCGTCCGCCTCGAGATGGGGCTGGTACTCGTCGCTGAAAAAGTGGTCAACCCCAAGCTTTTCGCGGCTCTCGCGCACTTCGCGTTTCTGCTTGACCGGGCTTGAGGAGGCCCTTATGGTATCTTGCTTAATTTTCCGGGTACCTTTGACAGCATCACGAAACAGCAGGCTTTCCTCGTCTGTGAGTGAGGGCGTATTTTTCATCAGGTACTCGTCTTGCTCGCTGTATAAAATTCTCGGGCCGGATATTACTCGACTTGGAGGTGGATTTGGACAAGATATTTATCGATGAGGTGGTTGCCGAAATGCACACCATCCAGGACATGTTGCGCTGGGCCATGAGTCGTTTCAACGACGCCGGGATCTTCTACGGACATGGTACCGACAACGCCTGGGATGAGGCCGTGCAACTGGTGCTGCCCGCGTTACATCTGCCGCCGGACGTGGATCCCGCCATGCGCCACTCCCGCCTGACCACCAGCGAGCGCCACCGCATCGCTGAGCTCATCATCCGCCGCGTGCAGGAGCGCATTCCGGCGCCTTACCTGACCAACAAGGCCTGGTATGCGGGCTGGGAATTCTACGTGGACGAACGGGTGCTCATTCCGCGCTCCCCCATCGCCGAGATGGTGGCCAACCGCTTCGCCCCCTTCCTGAAAGACGAACCGACCCGGATCATGGACCTGTGCACCGGCTCCGGCTGCATCGCCATCATCATGGCCCACGAGTTCCCCCATGCGGAAGTGGATGCCATCGACATCAGCGTCGATGCCCTCAACGTGGCCGAGCGCAACATCAACGATCACGGGCTGGAGCAGCAGGTTATCCCCATTCGCTCCGATCTGTTCCGGGATCTGCCGGCCGGTGACAAGTACGATCTCATCGTCTCCAACCCGCCCTATGTGGACTCCGAGGACATGTCGGATCTGCCGGAGGAGTTTCGCCACGAGCCGGAGCTGGCCCTGGCGTCGGGCTCCGACGGCCTCAAGCTCACCAAACGTCTGCTGGCCAATGCCGCCGACTTCCTGAAAGAGGATGGCGTGCTGGTGGTCGAGGTGGGCAACAGCATGATCCACCTGGAAGCCCAGTTCCCCGAGGTGCCCTTCACCTGGGTCCAGTTCGAAAACGGCGGCCACGGCGTCTTTGTGATGACCCGCGCAGAGCTCGAGCAGTACCAGGCCCATTTCGCCATTTACAAGAACTAAGCAGCAAGGAGCATTCATGGCAGGGAACAGTTTCGGCCAACTCTTTCGGGTCACCACTTTCGGCGAGAGCCACGGTCTGGCGCTGGGCGCCGTGGTCGACGGCTGCCCGCCGGGGCTGGAGATAAGCGAAGACGATTTGCAGGGGGATCTGGACAGGCGCAAGCCCGGTACGTCCCGCTACACCACTCAGCGCCGCGAGGCGGACGAGGTGAAGATCCTCTCCGGGGTGTTCGAGGGCAAGACCACGGGCACCTCCATCGGGCTGCTCATCGAGAACACCGATCAGCGCTCCAAGGACTACTCCGAGATCAAGGATCTGTTCCGACCCGGCCACGCCGACTACACCTATCACCAGAAGTACGGCCAGCGTGACTACCGTGGCGGCGGCCGCTCCTCGGCCCGCGAGACCGCCATGCGGGTCGCGGCGGGCGCCATCGCCAAGAAGTACCTGAAACAGGTGCACGGCATCGAGATCGTGGGTTTTCTCTCCCAGCTCGGCCCCATCAAGGCGGAAGGGTTCGACGAGAGCCAGATCGAGCAGAACCCCTTCTTCTTCCCCGATGCGGGCAAGCTGGAGGCGCTCGATGAATACATGCGTGCCCTCAAGAAAGAGGGAAACAGCGTGGGGGCCAAGGTGTGCGTCGTGGCGCGCAACGTGCCGGTAGGCCTAGGGGAGCCGGTGTTCGACCGCCTCGACGCCGACATCGCCCACGCCATGATGGGCATCAACGCGGTGAAAGGGGTGGAGATCGGTGACGGCTTCGCGGTGGTGGAGCAAAAAGGCTCGGAGCACCGGGACGAGATGACTCCGACCGGCTTTGCCAGCAATCATGCGGGGGGCATCCTGGGGGGCATTTCGTCGGGTCAGGAGATCGTGGTGAGCATGGCCCTCAAGCCTACCTCCAGCATCACGGTGCCGGGCAAGACCATCACCACCAGCGGTGAGGCCACCGAGATGATCACCAAGGGGCGTCACGACCCCTGCGTCGGCATCCGTGCCGTGCCCATCGCCGAGGCCATGCTGGCCCTGGTGCTGATGGATCACCTGCTGCGCCACCGCGCCCAGAACCAGGGCGTGCACACCCAGACCCCGCAGCTGCGCTGATCACGCTGCGGGCCAGGTGAGTGATCACCAGATACCACAAGGCGACCCCAGGGTCGCCTTTTTCATGGTTTTTTGCCGGCGTCGGCGTCAGGGGGCCGATGGCGTCGAGAGCGATGGGTGCCGGGTTGCGTCCAGGCGGCAGCGGGGCGGCGCAAAGGCGGGATCCGGTGAGGGCAGGGTGGCGATGGCGGCATCGATGCGGGCGAGCGCCTCATCGTTCACGGCCTTTTTGGCAAACATCAGGCGCACCGGCTGCTGGTGCAAGAGCACCTGACACTGGATGGCATTGCTCGCCCCGAGCTGGTAGCGGGCGTATTGCCACTCCATGATGACGCCGTCGAGGCGGCGCGCCAGCAAGAGGGTGAGCAGCCTGTCATCGCTGTTGTATTCACTCGCCTGCCCGAGGGCAGGGCACTCCTCGTTCATCGGCAGGGGGCGGGTACCCCGCAGCTTGCCAAGTCGAAGCCCCTTGGCCTGGCAGAGGGTTGCCAGCGCGGTGAACCCTTGCCAGCCGTCGGGCTCCCCGGCCTGCGGGCGCTGGCTCAGCAGCACGAAGCTGGCGCGCCGATAGGGGGCGGAGAAGCGGGCGAACCGCTCCCGCTCGGGGGTTTTCAGGGCGCCCATGGCCACGTCCAGCTGCTGGCGCTCCATGAGGTAGAGGGCCCGGGCCCAGGGTAGGTTGCGAAAGGCGGGCTCAACGCCTGCCTTGCCCAGGATCTGGCGGGTCAGGGTCACGTCCAGTCCGCCGAGGGTGCCGTCGGCAGCGATCTGGCTGAAAGGGGGCCAGTGGCTCCAGGCCACCGACAGGGTCTCCCTGGCGACGAGGGGCGGGGCGAAGAGCAGGGGCAAGACGAGGCCCAGCATGCGCCGGGCGGTGGGGGTGAACTTCCGTTTCAATCAAAACCTCCTGTTCCGTGTATCGCGCCGTCCCCGGCAGGCTGTGCAGGGGCTTTGATACATACGGCGATTCGGGCCATTTTGTCCTGCCTTTGTCGCTATTTCCAGCCGCGCTGGGAGGTGCATCACATTTTCCTCGTCTAAGTGCGCCAACTCCGTTAGACTGCGCCTCTATTCTTTCCCCTTTGCTCTGCTCCCCGGGGAAATCGTTGTTTTCTCTATAGGCCCGGATCCTGTGAGATGGCATCGGCTCAGCAGAGGAGCCCCACCACGATCTTTGGCGCCCCTATCCCTAGCAGGTAACTATGAGTTTTACTTCCCTCGGTCTGGCCGAACCCTTGTTGCGTGCCGTTGCCGAGCAAGGCTACGACACCCCGTCTCCCATTCAGCAACAAGCGATCCCGGCGGTACTGGCTGGCCGTGATCTGATGGCCGCCGCCCAGACCGGGACCGGCAAGACCGCAGGTTTTACCCTGCCGATGCTGCAGCGTCTGACTGAAAGCAAGCGCAAGGTCTCCCCGAACCGCATCCGTGCCCTGGTGCTGACCCCGACCCGCGAGCTTGCCGCCCAGGTGGGCGAGAGCGTGCGCAACTACGGCAAACACCTGCCGATCCGCAGCCACGTGGTATTTGGCGGCGTGAGCATCAACCCGCAGATGATGGCGACCCGCCGTGGTCTGGACGTGCTGGTGGCCTGCCCGGGCCGCCTGATGGATCTCTACAACCAGAACGCCGTCAAGTTCGATGAAGTGGAGATCCTGGTACTGGACGAAGCGGATCGCATGCTCGACATGGGCTTTATCCGCGACATCCGCCGTATTCTGGCCCTGCTGCCGAAGAAGCGCCAGAACCTGCTGTTCTCTGCCACCTTCGCCGACGAAATTCGCGAGCTGGCCACCGGTCTGCTGGACAACCCGGCGGTGATCGAAGTGACCCCGCGCAACAGCACCGCCGAGCGCATCGAGCAGCTGGTACACCCCTGTGACAAGGCCAACAAGATTGCCCTGCTGAGCCATCTGGTCACCAGCAACGACTGGCAGCAGGTGCTGGTGTTCACCCGTACCAAGCACATGGCCAACCGCGTTGCCGAGACCCTCGACAAGAATGGCGTCAGCGCCGCCGCCATCCACGGCAACAAGAGCCAGGGTGCCCGTACCCGTGCCCTGGCCGGTTTCAAGGATGGCAGCGTCAAGGTGCTGGTGGCGACCGACATCGCCGCCCGTGGTCTGGACATCGACAAACTGCCGCAGGTGGTCAACTTCGAGCTGCCGAACGTGGCGGAAGATTACGTGCACCGTATCGGCCGTACCGGTCGTGCCGGCGCTGCCGGTCACGCCATCTCCCTGGTCGCGGCCGATGAAGGCAAGCTCATCAAGGCCATCGAGCGTCTGACCAAGCAGAACATTCCGTGCGAGCAGGTGGCCGGTTTTGAAGCCTCCCGCGAGACCCTCGACAACATCGCCCGTGGCATCGGCGCGCCGCTTCGCAAAGAGCCGCGCGATCCGAGCGAGCAGCGCCGTGCGCCGCGTCCGCAAGGTCAGGGCCAGCGTCAGGGTGCCGGTCGTTCTGCCAACGGTGGCAATGGCGGTGGTAATCGCTCCGGCAACGGTGGCAAGCCCAAGCCCCAGGGCAGTCAGCGTCCGGAAGGCGGCACTGGCAAACCGGCCCAGGCCCGTCGTCCCCGTCGCGCCAGCCACAACCAGTAAGCGGCCAGGGAGCCAGGCACCCCGGCTGTTCGGTTGATACAAAAAGCCCCGCCAATCTGGCGGGGCTTTTTTTGTCCTGGTAGACGCTATTCACCGTAGAGGCGAATTTCCAGTACATGGGTGATGGCCTCGCCGCTCCAGTGGTACTCCAGATGACGGGCGTGGTCCACCCGGCTGACCAGACGGGGGCGATAGAGCACGTGACAGTCGTGACCGGGGTGGCGCACCGAGCGGTAGTGGATGCCGTCCGCCCCAGCAACCTTCTGCTCCCGGGCGAAGGCCTGGGCGGGGCCGTAATCGGTGGCGTGATAGAGGGGGCCTGGCAAAAACGCCGGGCCCGTGATGTCGATGAGGCTGGCGCTGAACTGCGCCTGGATCACCCGCATCTGCACCTTCTGGGCCGGCTCCCGGGTGTACCCGAAGATCCGCTCCCTGTGGTAGACCGTCTCCTTGATGCCGGTGTCGAGGGAAGGGGCACAATAGTAGCCGCCAAAGTCCCCCGTGGTGAAACGGGCACCCTCGGGATTGAGGTGGGTGAAGGCGGCCATCACATAGCTGCCGCCGGGCAGCCCCACCAGCCAGTCTTCCCTGGGCACCCGCATCAGCTCGCCCGCCTCTTCCCTCAGTCTGTCGTTGGTCAGCGCCTCGACGGCCCAGACCGCCTCCAGCTCGTCGGCGGTAGCGACGTCTTCATAGAGGCAGATGGGGGGAAAGCGGCTCGGAATGATGCGATAGGCGCAGGCATTGTGGAAGGTGCGCAAGGGTGGGGAGGACATCAGGCCATCTCCCCGCGCCAGGCGTGCAGCCGGGTGGCCACTTCGTAGAGATCGGCCACCCGCCCACCCTGCATGACCTCCATGGCGCTACGCCCGGCGAAGAAGGGGTGGCTGTTGGGTTTGCGCACCCAGCCATAGATGCTCTCATCCAGGCTGAACAGCAGCCGCAGGCTCTTGTGGATGTTGAGTAGATAGCTCATCCGCTCCTGGAGATCGGCGCTCAGCCGAATACCGCCGCTGGCCTCCTTGTACTTGTTCAGGGTGGAGCGGGAGGTAATGCCAAGCAGCCTGAGCTGTTCATCCGTGCTGCACTGCCATTTGTCCAGGATGCGAAACACCACGGGCAGGGCCTTGCTGGGATCGACGGCGGGCTGTTGCCGGGGAAGAGATGCGGTGGCGACCATGTTGCCTCCCGGGTTGGCGTGCCAGACGGGCACGGGATCATGGGTTGTCTGCTAAGCAGTGTAGGGCAGGGGCGCAGTCATGTACATATCTATACATGGTTGCACTCAAATGTTCATTGTTGGATGGGCTTCGCGAGGAGGGGCGCGGGTCGGCCAAGTGAGCCCGTACCAATGACACGCCCCGCCAACTGGGTTGGCGGGGCGTGTCTCTTTGCGGCGTTTCTGTTTGTCGGGTCGAGGAGATCAGAGGGCGGGCAGCAGCCCCATGCTGACGCTGACCTGTACCCCGACGATGAGTACCCCCATGGCACCGGCCAGACCCAGAGCCAGCACGCCACCCGGGACGCGGTAGTGGTCTGCTTCGGCCTGCTTGCGGCTCTGCCACACCAGGGCCACCGGCAGCAGCACCGCCAGCACCGCCAGCGCAATGGCGGCGTAACCCAGCGCCATGATGAAGCCTTGCGGGAAGTAGAGGGCGAACAGCAGGGGCGGCACGAAGGTGATGAGGCCGGTCTGGGTGCGGCCCTGCCAGTTGTCCTTGCGACGGGTCACCTTGGCCATGAAGTCGAACAGTCCCAGGGTCACCCCGAGGAAGGAGGTGGCGAGCGCGAGATCCGCGAACAGATGCATCGCCTGGTTGAAGGCGGGCCAGCTCACCAGGCCGCCGACGTTGGCCAGCAGGCTGTCCAGGGCGCCGCCGGTCTGGATCAGGGATTGCTGACCCAGCAGCCCCAGTATGGCGATCTGCCACAGCACGTAGAGCACGAGCGGCAAGGCGGAGCCCCACACGAAGACTCGGCGCAACTGCCTGGGGTTGTCCCCGAGGTAGAGCATGACGCTCGGGATGGAGCCGTGGAAGCCGAAGGAGGTGAAGATGACCGGCAGGCCCGCCAGCAGCAAGCCTTCCCCGAGGGGCATGGAGAGCAGGTGCTGCCCCTGGGCGCGGGGCAGCAGCAGCGCCAGCACCGCCACCATGATCACCAGCTTCACGGGGCCTTGTTGCACAATTCCAAAGCAGGACAGCAGTCTCTCAGGCGCCGATTTCGCTCAGTTGACCTGTTGTCGTACA
>NZ_JAPDBQ010000097.1:0-16033 GCF_027705325.1 Aeromonas sp. QDB18 | reverse complement strand
GATTGGATCGGACATACTGAGTACAGTGAAACCAGAATAGAGCAATTAGATCACATCTTTAATCTGATTGGTATAAGTTCTTAAATTTACTACTGGTAGTATTCTTGTCACGATATTGCCCCATTCACAGGAGGTTGATTGACCATGGCTAAATCCATTCCGGTACTGGAGGGCGTCACCGCCAGCCGCCAGATCCCTCTGCAGGAGACGTCTCTCGAGATCTGGGACAGCAAGTATCGTCTCAAGAGCAAGGATGGCGCCCCCATCGACGGCTCCATCGACGAGACCTACCAGCGTGTCGCTCGCGCGCTGGCTGCGCAGGAGCGCGAACCCGACACCTGGTATGAACCCTTCCTGTGGGCCCTGCGCAATGGTGCCATTCCGGCGGGCCGTATCACCTCCAACGCCGGGGCGTTTGAGCACAAGCCGGCGACCTCCACCATCAACTGCACCGTCTCCGGCACCATTGAGGATTCGATGGACGATATCCTCGGCAAGGTGCACGAGGCGGGGCTGACCCTGAAGGCGGGTTGCGGCATCGGTTACGACTTCTCGACCCTGCGACCGCGCGGAGCCTTCGTCTCGGGAGCGGGGGCCTATACCTCCGGGCCGCTCTCCTTCATGGATATCTACGACAAGATGTGCTTTACCGTCTCCTCTGCCGGTGGCCGTCGTGGCGCCCAGATGGGCACCATGGATATCCGTCACCCCGATGTCGTCGAGTTCATCCAGGCCAAGCGGGAGGATGGTCGCCTGCGTCAATTCAACCTCTCCCTGCTCATCACGGAAGAGTTCGTCAGTGCGGTGAAGGAGGATGCCCCCTGGCAACTGATCTTCCCCTACACCGCCAAGGAGGTGGAGCAGGATGGCATCGCGCTGGATGACCCTGCGAGGGTGGTCTGGGCGGACTGGCCCAACAAGGAGGGTGTGGTGATCAACGAGCTGGGTCAGGTGGCCTGCAAGGTCTACAAGACCCTGCCCGCGCGCAAGCTGTGGAACGTCATCATGACCTCTACCTACGACTATGCGGAACCCGGTTTCATCCTGATCGACAAGGTGAACCAGATGAACAACAACTGGTTCTGCGAAGAGATCCGTGCCACCAACCCCTGCGGTGAACAGCCTCTGCCGCCCTATGGGGCCTGCCTGCTGGGCTCGGTCAACCTGACCACCTTCGTGCGCGATCCCTTCACCGAGCAGGCCGCCTTCGACTGGCCCGCGTTTCGCAAGGTGGTGGCCATCTTCACCCGCATGCTCGACAACGTGGTGGAGATAAACCAGCTGCCGCTGGCCAAGCAGCGCGAGGAGATCACCGCCAAGCGTCGCCACGGCATGGGCTTCCTGGGGCTGGGCTCGACCCTCACCATGCTGCGCATCAAGTACGGCTCTGCGGCCTCCGTCGCCTTCACCGAACAGGTCTCCCAGGAGCTGGCGATGACCGGCTGGCAGGAGTCTCTGCGTCTGGCGAAGGAGAAGGGGCCGGCCCCCATCATGGAGCAGGAGTTCGAAGTCACCGGCAAGATGCTGCGTCTGCGCCCCGAAATGGCGGCAGATGGCATCAAGCTCGGCGACAAGGTGAAGGGCAAGGTGTTGCATGCCCGCTACAGCCGCTACATGCAGCAGGTGGCCGAAGTGGATCCCGCTCTGGTGGCCGAGCTGGCCGAGGTGGGCGGACGCTTCACCCACCACAGCAGCATAGCGCCGACCGGCACCATCTCCCTGTCGCTCGCCAACAACGCCAGCAATGGCATCGAGCCGAGCTTTGCCCACCACTACAGCCGCAATGTCATCAAACCGGGCAAGAAGAGCAAGGAGAGCGTGGATGTCTACTCTTTCGAGCTGCTGGCCTATCGCGAGCTGGTGAACCCGGCCGCCATGCCCTATGCCGAGGAGGAAGGTAGCCGCCTGCCGGATTACTTCATCACCGCGGACGACATCACGCCGACCGGGCACGTGGATATCCAGGCGGCGGCCCAGCGCTGGATTGACTCCTCCATCTCCAAGACCGCCAACGTGCCGACCGATTTTCCGTTCGAGCAGTTCAAGGATATCTACCTCTATGCTTCGGACTCCGGCCTCAAGGGCTGTACCACCTTCCGCTTCAACCCGGCCGCCTTCCAGGGCGTGCTGGTGAAGGAGAAGGATCTGGAGAACACCAGTTACGAGTTCACCCTGGAGGATGGCACCGTCATCACGGCGAAGGGGAACGAGGAGATCGAATACGATGGCGAGCTGCACACCGCCGCCAACCTCTATGACGCCTTGAAAGAAGGCTATTACGGCAAGTTCTGAGGACGAGACATGGTCAAGAAGATCGACAGAAAAATCGTCGCCTACAAGGTAAAAACCCGGGATGAGCCGCAAGATGCGCCGACGCCCCAGGATGACGTGGTGCACATGCATGAAACCGTGTTGCGCCCGGAGCGGTTGATGGGCACCACCTACAAGCTGAAAACGCCGGAGCATGTCTCCGAGCACTCGCTGTTCATCACCATCAACGACATCATTCTCAACGAGGGTACGGTGCACGAGACCCGGCGCCCGTTCGAGATCTTCATCAACTCCAAGAGCCTGGAGCACTATCAGTGGATAGTGGCGCTGACCCGCATCATCTCGGCGGTGTTTCGCAAGGGAGGGGACGTCACCTTTCTGGTGGAGGAGTTGCGCTCCGTGTTCGATCCCAAGGGGGGCTACTGGAACAAGGGCAAGTACGTGCCTTCGCTCATCGCTGAAATTGGCAACGTGATCGAAACCCATCTCACCGAGATCGGCATGCTCAAGGTGCCCGGGCTGGACGAGCACCAGCAGGCGTTCCTGGCCGAGAAGCAGGCGCAATTGCAGGCACAGCAACAGGCAGAAGAGCAGCCGGCGGGCAGCGGTTTCCCACCCAGTGCCGCGCTCTGCTACAAGTGCCACACCAAGGCGCTGGTGCAAAAGGATGGCTGCATGACCTGTCTCAACTGCGGGGATTCCAAGTGCGGTTGAGGTGCTGATTGCCACCTAAGGCCGGCGACATGCCGCAATGCTGTTCACTTAAGAGAATTTGAGTTCCAGTCCACGTAGTATCAGGACAAAAAAGCGAGGGAGGCATGATGCCTCCCTCTTTCTATTGCAAGCCCCGCTGGATAAAGGCTGGAGGAAGATCGACTGGACACAGCCTTGCCCCCTCAACTCAAATCCAATTTATGAATAATCAGTCAAAAAAGTGCTTATCTGAACAGCATTGGGCGACATGCCGGCCTTTTCGTTGCTAATTTTTTATGTTCGAACGACGCCCATGATGGCAGCGATTTGTTGCGCACCGGTAAATTCGGGCGTAGCGTTGGGGGTAATAAAACTGTCACGGCCGTGTGGTTTCAATGACATCTGAGATTCACACACGTGGCACCTTCAGTGCCAAGGAGGATGCTTATGGACAACACGGACCGAAAGCTGTTTATCCTGGATACCAACGTTCTGCTTCACGAACCCCTCGCCATCTACTCCTTCAAAGAGCACGACGTGCTCATCCCCATGACGGTGCTCGAAGAGCTCGACAACATCAAGGATCGCCAGAAGGACGTCAGCCGTGATGCCCGCATCGCCATCCGTGCCCTGGAAGATGTCTTCCGCGATGCGACTCCGGAGCAGATAGTGCAAGGAGTGGCACTGGCCGGCGAGGCGAGCGGCCGTATCTCCATCTTCAGCGATCACCATCTGCCCCAGGATGCCGAGGTGTTCACCGACAAGGAGGCGGACAACCGCATCATCAACGCCGCCCTCTACCTGCAAAAGCACGAGATGAAGCGTCAGGTGGTGCTGGTCACCAAAGACATCAACATGCGCCTCAAGGCCAAGGGAGCAGGTCTTGCCCATGTGGAGGATTACCGCAGCGACCAGCTCATCGACGACATCCGCCTGCTCGCCAAGGGCTTCCAGGTGGTGCCCGGCAGCTTCTGGGAGCGGGTCGGCGAGTGCGACAGCGAGACCCATGGCCGCGACACAGTGCATGTGATCGACTCGAACCTGCTGGAGGGGGTGCACGTCAACCAGTACCTGCTGGACGAGGAGAACTTCTTTGCCGCGCGGGTACTGAGCCACGACGGCAACAAGATCCGCCTGAAAGATCTCGGCCGCGAGCGGCTGATGTCCCGCAAGGCCTGGGGGGTGCATCCCAAGAACGTCTATCAGGGCATGGCGCTGGATGCCCTGCTGGATCCGCACATCGACCTGGTGATCCTGACCGGCCCGGCGGGCTGCGGCAAGACCCTGCTTGCCATGGCGGCGGCGCTGGAGCTGGTGATCGAGAAGGGGATCTACGAGAAGGTGATCGTCACCCGCAATACCCCGGAAATTGCCGAGAGCATCGGCTTCCTGCCCGGGACCGAAGAAGAGAAGATGATGCCTTGGCTGGCGGCGGTGACCGACACCCTGGAGGTGCTGCACAAGCAGGACGAGAACATGAGCGGGTCGCTCAGCTACATCATGGAGAAGGCCAATATCCAGTTCAAATCGGTCAACTTCATGCGCGGGCGCAGCATCCAGAACACCTTCGTGCTGCTGGACGAGTGCCAGAACCTGACCGCGTCCCAGATCAAGACCATCATCACCCGCTGCGGGGAGGGGACCAAGATCGTCTGCTCCGGCAACCTGGCTCAGATCGACTCCAACTACCTGAGCCCGGTGACCTCGGGTCTGACCTACATCGTCGAGCGGTTCAAGGACTTCGACGGCAGTGCCAACATCTTCCTGAACGGGGTGGTGCGCAGCAGGCTGGCTTCGTTCGCCGAGGAAAATCTCTGATTTGACGGGATCTCTGCATGAGAAAGGGGAAGCCGGACGGCTTCCCCTTTTTTGATCCCGCCTATCTCATGCCTCTCTCGGTCGGCCCAGGTAGCGCAGCAGCCCGGGGTGATCGCTACTGTGCAGGATATCCGGCTTGCCCTGCAAGGCGATGCGTCCCGCGTCGATGAAGGGCATCGTCCTAGGAACGACAGGGAGAGACCATCTGCTTGTCAGCCCTTCACTGTGGCGCCAGAGCGCGGCCCAGGTAGCGCAGCAGCCCGGGGTGATCGCTGCTGTGCAGGATATCCGGCTTGCCCTGCAAGGCGATGCGTCCCGCGTCGATGAAGAGCACCTGATCGGCGATGAGCTGGGCATCCTCGGGGTTGTGAGAGACCATCAGCACGGTGATGTCCTGCTCGCAGGCGAGGCGGGCGACCTCCGCCAGCATCTCCCGGCGCAGGGCCGGATCGAGGGCCGAGAAGGGCTCGTCCAGCAGCAGCAGCGGCCTGCCCCGCACCAGGGCGCGGGCCAGCCCCACCCGCTGCTGCTGGCCGCCGGAGAGCTGCTCCGGCAGGCGCGTCAGCATCTCCCCCAGGCCCACCTTGTCAGCGGCCTCCTGCACCAGCCTTTTTTGGGCCGGATTCAAGCGCAGGCCGGGATGCAGGCCGATGGCGATGTTGTCGAACACCGACAGGTGCAGGAAGAGGTTGTGATCCTGGAACAGGGTGGTGACCGGGCGCTCGGCGGGGCCCAGTGACAGCAGATCCTGGCCGTCGAAGGTGAGGGTGCCCGACTCCACCGGCACGAAGCCCGCGATCATGCCGAGCAGGGTGGACTTGCCGGCGCCGCTCGGACCGATGAGGGCGGTGATCTCCCCTTTGGGCAAGGTCGCACTGAAGGTCACCCGCCAGTCGGGATAACTGGTGACCAGTTCCTCAATTACCAGCATGTTTGGCTCCTGAATGTCGTTTTATAGAACAACAAGTAAGAAAAATTGATGAAAGGCAGCGTGAGTGACTGCCCCAAGGGGCGCCCCAGGGACGTGCCCAGCCGGATCCTGGGGGCGGGGAGGCGGCAATGCCGCCGGGGATCAGTGATCCACATGCCTGCCTCCCAGTCCCCGCTCCACCAGCCAGAACAGGGAGAAGCAGAGGGTGAGCAGCAGCAGGGCGGTGGCGGCCGCCTCGGTCAGCCGGTAGCTGCCGAGCTGCTGATAGAGCAGCCAGGGCAGGGTAGTGAGGGTCTGGCTGCCGAACATGGCGATGGCCCCGAGATCCCCTAGGGACAATATCATCGAGAGCGCCATGGCCAGGGCCAGCGGACGGCGCAGCAGGGGCCACTCCACCAGGCGCAGGCGATGCAGGCCGCGCACCCCCAGGCTGTCCGCCAGCCTATCGTACTGGCGCACCACCAGTTGCATGGGGGCCGAGAGGGTGCGCAGCACATAGGGCAGCGCCATCAGGGCGTTGACCAGCACCACCAGCCAGGGGCCCAGGGCAAAGACGTCGGTGAAAGGCATGAACAGGATGAAGAGGCCGGTGGAGAGCACCACCGCCGGGATCATCAGGATCATGGAGCCGCTGGCCTCCCACAGGGCGGCGGCCCGCCGTTTGCGATCCCGCACCCTCAGATGTCGGCTGGTGAGCAGCAGCCCGGCGCCGAGCAAAGTGGCCAGGGAGCCCGCCGCCAGGGCTATGCCCAGGGACTGCCCCCCTGCTTGCCACAGCCGGGGTGAGCCGAGCGCCGCCAGCAGACCGGGGTTGAACCCGGCGACCACGATGGCCAGCAGGGGCGGCAGGAAGATGGCGAGCCCCATGGTCAGGGCCAGGCCATCCACCAGCGCGCAGCCCTTCTGGTGTCTGTCGGGACGCAGGCAGGGGCGACGGCTGGTGAGGCGACTGGCCGGGGTGGTCTGCAGCTTGTGTTGCAGCAGGAGCAGGGCCAGGGTCAGCAGCAGTTGCACCAGGGCGAGCCCGCCAGCGGTGGCGAGATCGAAGTCAAAGCGCAGCGCCTGGTAGACAGCTACCTCCAGTGTGGTGGACTTGGGGCCGCCCCCGAGCGCCAGCACTGTGGTGAAGCTGGTGAAGCAGAGCATGAAGATGAGGCTGGCGAGCCCCGGCAAGATGCCGCGGATGAGCGGCCACTCCAGCAGCCGGAAGATGTGGGAGGAGCGCATGCCGAGCTGACTGGCGAGGCGCCAGGAGGACTCGGGGATGCTCTCTATGCTCTGCAGGATGAGGCGGGCGGCCAGCGGCATGTTGAAGAAGACATGGGCCAGCAGGATGCCGAACAGGCCGTAGAGATAGTTGCCGGGATCCAGGCCCAGGCCGTGCAGCAGTTGCGGCAGCCAGCCCTGACGACCGTGCACCGCCACCATGCCGAAGATGGCGATGATGACCGGCAACACCAGGGAGAGGCCGAATAGCTTGAGCAGCAGGCGGCGTCCGGTGAAACGGCGTCGCGCCAGGGCTCTGGCCACCGGGATGGCAAGCCCCAGGCTCAGCAGGGTGGAGAGCAGTGCCTGCCAGAGGCTGAAACCCAGCACGTGGCGCAGGTAGGGATCGCCTAGCAGGGCGCGGGGGGAGAGGGCCCCCGCCTGCCACAACAGGGCGACCAGCGGCCCAATGGAGAGCAGCAGGATGACCAGGGTGGCGGCACTGCCGGGCAGCCACCAGAGGGTGCGACGACCTGAACTCACTGGGTGACGGCTTGCAGCCATTCGCGGATCCACCCCTTGCGGTTGGCGGCCACCTCGTCAGAGCTGAAGGTGAGTGGCTTAGCTACGGTGATCATCTGTTCGAACCCCTTGGGCAGCGCCACGTCTGTCACCGGATACATCCAGTTGCCGCCGGGGATCTCGTTCTGGAAGGCGGGGCTCACCATGAATTGCAGGAACTGGTCAGCCAGTTTGCCCTGTGTGGCGCCCTTGAGCTTGGCGGCTACTTCCACCTGGCGGTAGTGACCCTCCTCGAACGCGGCCGCCCGGTACTGGGGTTTGCTCTCGGCAATCAGGTGATAGGCGGGGGAGGTGGTGTAGGAGAGCACCATGTCCGCCTCGCCGTCGAGGAACATGCCGTAGGCCTCTGACCACCCCTTGGTGACGGTGACCGTCTTTTTGGCCAGTTGCGCCCAGGCGGTCGGTGCCTCATCCCCGTAGACCGACTTCATCCAGAGCATCAGGCCCTGACCCGGGGTGGAGGTGCGGGGATCCTGATAGAGCACCTTGATATCGGGACGTGCCACCAGCTCCTTCAGGCTCTTGGGGGGCTGCTTGAGCTTGTTGCTGTCATAGACGAAGGCGAAGTAGCCGTAGTCATAGGGGACAAAGGTGTCGTCCTGCCAGCCACCCGGTACCTTGAGGCCATCGAGCTTGGTGGAATGGGGGGCGAACAGGCCGCTCTGCTTGGCTTCGCTGATGAGGGCATCGTCCAGCCCCAGCACCATGTCGGCCTTGCTGTGCTGGCCTTCCAGCCGCAGGCGGTTGAGGATGGCGACGCCATCCTCGAGGGGTACCAGATTGAGGATGCAGCCGCACTCCTTCTCGAAGGCCTGCTTGATCTTGGGACCCGGCCCCCATTCGGCGGCGAAGGAGCCGTAGGTGTAGACGGTGAGGGTGTCGGCGGCAAACGCCTGGGCAGAGAGCAGGCTGGTGGCGATCAGCAGCAGGGTCTTCATCAATGGCACTCCTGTGGATGTCGGGGTGCTCATCAATGGCACCTCGCGTGTGGTGAGCGCCGGCGGATGAGGGCACAAAAAACGCGCGCCATGCCTCAAATTCCTCCGCCAGCATTATCTGGATCAGGTTCACGGGTATAATCTCAGCGGTAAACCGCACCCCGTTTGAGCAACGCATCGCATTGTATTGGCGTTCCTGGGGGGAGGCCAGCACTATGTTTCACGGGCCGCATCGTGCGAGCCACCACCAAGGAGGAAGTCCCCAGTGATCACCAGCACCAAGGAAAGACGTGCCTTCCAGCGCATGGTCATCAATGCCCCCGTCACCCTGTTCCAGCATCAGCAGGTGCTGGAGGGGGTCTGCCGGGATCTCAGCGCCAACGGCATGGGCGTCGAGGTGAACAAGCACGCGTTCGATCTGGCCCAGCCCATCCGGGTGAGCCTGGCGACCAGCAGCAATCTTCTGCCTCCCTTCGAGGCCCAGGCTCGCATCGTGCGGGTGCTGGAGGAAGAAGACGGTCTCCTGCTGGCGCTGGAGTTTCTCTCCCTCACCTGAGACCCGGGCGCCCGTCCTCCTCGAGACAGGCCAGCCATGGGCTGGCCTGTCTCATTTCCCCTCATCCTGCACCGGCTGCACGCTCAACTGGCCGCTGTCGACCAGCGTCTTGCTGGTGGGCGCGAGCTGGCCCATGGGCAGCTGGGCCGGGCCGGTCGGCTCCATCAGGAGGTAGGTCTCCCCCGCCCGGCTCAAGGTGGCCTCCCCCGGTTTGGCTGGCAGGGCCACCCCCAGCAGGGCGTGTCCCGGCACGAACACCATGGCCTGCTTGAGATCGGGATACCCCTGGGCCAGCAGGGCGGCCATCAGGGTCACCTTGCTGTCGCAATCCCCCCGGTTCTGCTCCAGCACCTGGCGCGGGCTCAGAAACCCCTTGCCAGAGCGGCCCGACTGGCTGTCGAGCAGTTGATAGGGGATGGCCTGGATGAAGTCGAGCATGTGGGCCACCGTCTTTTGGCGCGCCTCGGTCTCGGTGGCCCCTTCCTGCTTGAGCTGCTCCATCAACGGGGCCAGTTCGTCCCGGCTCTCCAGGGCGATGCGCACATGATCCTGCTTGATGGCGGGAGCGCCGTCGGGGGCAGTGAAGGGCTGGAAGTAGTGTTGCGTGAGCCAGGCAGCCTCCAGTTTGGCCTGCTCGGGCTTGACCCATTGGGAGGCTTCCCGCGCCTTGTCGGCGTTGCGGCTCTTGATGCTGAGGCTCATGGCGGGGCGCACGAGGGAGAACTGCACCTCGGGGAACGCCAGGGGGGCCTGTTGCAGCAGGCTTTGCAGTACGTCTTCCTGCATCCTGGCCGGACGGTAAGCGATGAGAGGGGGCAACTTGCCCGCCTCCAGCCGGTAGCTGAGCTGCTGCGCCTTGCCCTCTCTGTCCTGCCAGCCGACGTTGAGCTGACCGCCACTGTTGGTGAAAGAGGTCTGCCCGCCCAGGGCCGGGAGGCTGAGCAGCAGGCAGAGCAATGAAAGGGCGCCCCTTGCGGACATAGGTGTCTCCTGTCGGACATGCAGAGGTGGCGGGCTTTGTACAGCGACCCGACAATAAAACAGGGAGCCTCGGCTCCCTGTTGATTCTACTCGCTTTCTTGTCGCAGGCTCGTCAAATCCAGCTTGGCTGCTTCGCCTCGAAGGCGCTGATGGCGGCCTCATGCTGCAGGGTCAGACCGATGGCATCCAGCCCGTTGAGCAGACAGTAGCGACGGAACTCGTCGATTTCGAAGCCGAACGTGAGGCTGCCTGCACGCACCTGGTTGGCCTCCAGATCCACTTCGATCTCGATGCCCGGCTGGGCGGCGACCAGCTGGAACAGGGCGTCGACCTCCTCCTCCTTCAGACGAACCGGCACCATGCCGTTGTTGATGGCGTTGCCGTAGAAGATGTCGGCAAAGCTCGGGGCGATCATGGTCTTGAAGCCGTAGTCCGCCAGCGCCCAGGGGGCGTGCTCGCGACTCGAGCCGCAGCCGAAGTTCTCGCGGGCCAGCAGGATGCTGGCACCGGCGAATTGCGGCTTGTTCAGCACGAACTCCGGGTTGGGCTGCTCCCCTGCATCGTCCAGAAAGCGCCAGTCGTGGAACAGGTGCTTGCCAAAGCCGATGCGGTTCACTTTCTGCAGGAACTGCTTGGGAATGATGGCGTCGGTGTCGACGTTGGCGCTGTCGAGGGGAACGACGATCCCTTTATGCTGTTTGAAACCTGTCATCATGTTCTCCTTGTCGTTACAGCGCACGAATGTCGGCGAAGCGGCCGGTGACGGCGGCGGCGGCGGCCATGGCCGGGCTCACCAGGTGGGTGCGACCGGCACGACCCTGACGCCCCTCGAAGTTGCGGTTGCTGGTGGAGGCGCAGCGCTCCCCCGGTTGCAGCCGGTCGTTGTTCATGGCCAGACACATGGAGCAGCCGGGCAAACGCCACTCAAAGCCTGCCTCGATGAAGATCTTGTCCAGCCCCTCGGCCTCGGCCTGGGCCTTCACCTGCTCGGAGCCCGGCACCACCAGGGCCTGTACCCCGGCGGCCACCTTGCGACCGCGGGCGATGGCGGCAGCCGCGCGCAGATCCTCGATGCGGCTGTTGGTGCACGAACCGATGAACACCTTGTCGATGGCCACGTCGGAGAGCTTCTGGCCCGGTTGCAGGTCCATGTAGGCGAGGGCCTTGCGGGCGGACTGCTGCTCCACCGGATCGGCGAAGGATTCCGGTGCAGGGATGGGCTCATTGACGGCAATCACCTGGCCCGGGTTGGTGCCCCAGGTCACTTGCGGGGCGATGTCGGCGGCGTCGAGCACCACTTCGGCGTCGAAGTGGGCACCTTCGTCGCTCTTGAGGGTCAGCCAGTAGGCGATGGCCTGTTCCAGCTCCTCCCCCTTGGGAGCGAACTCCTTGTCACGGATGTAGTCGATGGTGGTCTGGTCGGGGGCAATCATGCCCGCTTTGGCGCCGAGCTCGATGGCCATGTTGCACACCGTCATGCGCCCTTCCATGGTGAGCCCCTCGATGGCTTCACCGGCGAACTCCACCACGTAGCCGGTCCCGCCTGCATGACCCACCTTGCCGATGATGGCGAGCACCACGTCTTTGGCGCTGATGCCTGCGGCCAGCTTGCCGTTGACAGAGATACGCATGGTCCTGGCACGGCCCTGTTTCAGGGTCTGGGTGGCCATCACGTGTTCCACTTCGGAGGTGCCGATACCGAATGCGAGCGACCCGAAGGCGCCGTGGGTGGCGGTGTGGGAGTCACCGCAGACGATGGTGGTGCCGGGCAATGTGATGCCGAGCTCGGGGCCCATCACGTGGACGATGCCCTGGTACTTGTGGTTCAAGTCATAGAGACGAACCCCGAACGCCTTGCAGTTGGCGGCGAGTGTCTCCATCTGGATGCGGGCCATCTCGCCGGAGGCGGCGATGTCCTTGGTGGTGGTGGAGACGTTGTGATCCATGGTGGCCCAGGTCAGATCCGGGCGACGCAGCTGGCGGTTCATGGCGCGCAGGCCGTCGAATGCCTGGGGGCTGGTCACTTCATGCACCAGATGACGGTCGATGTAGATGAGAGGGGTTTCCCCTTCCACTTCCCGCACCACGTGGGCGTCGAACACTTTCTGATAGAGGGTCTTGGACATTGCTCGGTTTCCTTGTTATCGATGCCGTGGGATCAGATGCGCGCGGCGATCTGGCTGCCCATGTCGGCCGTGCTCTGCACCGGGTGCGTGGCGCTGGCCTGATGCAGGTCGGCGGTGAAATAGCCTTCTGCCAGGGTCTGGGCCACGGCCTGCTCGATGGCCTGGGCGGCGGCTTCCTGGCCGAGACTGTAACGCAGCATCAGGGCGGCGGAGAGGATCTGGGCGATGGGATTCGCAATCCCCTTGCCGGCGATATCCGGGGCCGAGCCACCGGCCGGCTCGAACAGGCCGAAGCCGGATTCGTTGAGGCTGGCGGAGGGGAGCAGGCCCATGGAGCCGGTGATCATGGCACACTCGTCGGAGAGGATGTCACCGAACAGGTTGGAGCAGAGCAGCACGTCGAACTGGGACGGATCCTTGATGAGCTGCATGGTGGCGTTGTCGATGTACATGTGGTTCAGGGCCACGTCCGGGTAGGACTTGGCGACCTCGGTCACCACCTCGCGCCACAGGATGGAGGAGGCGAGCACGTTGGCCTTGTCGATGGAGGTGACCCTGGACTTGCGCACCCGGGCCGATTCAAACGCTATCTTGGCGATGCGCTCGATCTCGAAGCGGTGGTACACCTCGGTGTCGAAGGCCTTCTCGGTGGCGCCTTCCCCTTCACGCCCCTTGGGCTGGCCGAAATAGATGCCGCCGGTCAGCTCGCGCACGCAGGCGATGTCGAAGCCGCGATCGGAGATGTCGGCACGCAGCGGGGAGAACTGCTCCAGACCGGTGTAGATGCGGGCCGGGCGCAGGTTGCAGAACAGTTTGAAGTGGGCACGCAGGGGCAGCAGGGCACCGCGCTCCGGCTGATCGTTGGGCGGCAGGTGCTCCCACTTGGGGCCACCCACCGATCCGAACAGCACCGCATCGGCCGCTTCGCAGCCTTTGATCGTGCTCTGGGGCAGCGGTGTGCCGTGGTTGTCGATGGCGATGCCGCCGACGTCGTGACGGTCATAGTCGAGGGAGAAGCCGAATTTGGTCTGCACCTTTTCCAGTACCTTGATGGCCTCAGCCATCACTTCCGGGCCAATGCCGTCACCCGGCAATACTGCGATCCGATAACTGCTCATACTCTCTCCGTCTTGATAGTGTGATTCCGTTTCATCCGGGAGGCCGGTCCGGGCCACTGCCCTGGCCCCGGTCCTCCCCATGTCATGCTGTCATCTTGTCCGGCGGCGGGCTCAGACGGTTTCCGATTTGATGGTGTGGTTGCGCTCCATCTGCTCGGCCACCTGGTCCGCGCGCCAGATGCTGTTGATCACGTGGACCAGGGCCTGGGCCGAGGATTCGATGATGTCGGTGGCCAGCCCCATGCCGTGGAACTTACGCCCCTTGTACTCGGCGACGATGTCCACCTGGCCGAGGGCGTTCTTGCCCTCGCCCTTGCCCTTGAGTTCGTATTTATCGATGCGGATCTCGTAGCCGGTGATGCGGTTGATGCACTGGTAGACCGCATCCACCGGGCCATTGCCGGTGGCGGCCTCGCACACCAGATCCTGGCCTACCTTGAGCTTGACCGAGGCGGTGGCGAGCACCGAGCTGCCGCTCTGCACGCCGAGGTACTCCAGCTTGAAGTGCTCGGGCTCCTCGTGGATCTGGCTGAAGAAGGCGAGGGCCTCCAGGTCGTAGTCGAACACCTGGCCCTTCTTGTCGGCCAGGGTGAGGAACTTGGCGTAGAGATCGTCGAGGTCGTAGCTGCTCTCGGCGTAGCCCATGGACTCCATCCGGTGCTTGATGACGTGGCGGCCGGAGCGGGAGGTCATGTTGAGGTTGTTCTGGGTGAGGCCGATGCTCTCGGGGGTGATGATTTCGTAGGTGTTCTTTGCCTTGAGCACCCCATCCTGATGGATGCCGGAGCTGTGGGAGAAGGCGTTGGCCCCGACGATCGCCTTGTTGGGCTGCACCGGCATGTTGCAGAGCTGGCTGACGAGGGTGCTGGTGCGGTGGATCTCGTGGTGGCGGATGTTGGTGTGCACCCCGAGCAGGTCGGCGCGGGTTTTCAGGATCATCGCCACCTCTTCCAGGGAGCAGTTGCCCGCCCGCTCGCCGATGCCGTTGATGGTGCACTCGATCTGGCGGGCCCCCATCTGCACGGCGCCGATGGAGTTCGCCACCGAGAGGCCCAGATCGTCGTGGCAGTGCACCGAGATGATGGCCTTGTCGATGTTCGGCACCCGGTTGAACAGGGTGTGGATGATGCCGGAAAATTCGGTCGGCACCGTGTAGCCCACGGTGTCCGGAATGTTGATGGTGCGGGCGCCGGCCTTGATGGCGGCCTCCACCATGCGGCAGAGGTTGTCGATCGGTGTACGACCCGCATCCTCGCAGGAGAACTCCACGTCGTCGGTGTAGCGCAGGGCGTGCTTGATGGCGCCGACCCCCATCTCCAGCACGTCTTCGAAGCTCTTCTTCAGCTTGCTCTCCACGTGGATGGACGAGGTGGAGATGAAGGTGTGGATGCGAAACGCCTCGGCCACTTTCAAGGCCTCGCCGGCGGCGTCGATGTCTTTTTGCAGGGCGCGAGCCAGGGCGCAGACCCGGCTGTTCTTGATGTGGCGGGCTATGGTCTGCACCGATTGAAAATCGCCGGGGGAGGAGACGGGGAAACCCACTTCCATGATGTCGACACCGAGCCGTTCCAGCGCCTGGGCAATCTGCAGCTTCTCCTTGACCGTCAAGCTGGCCGACAGCGCCTGCTCGCCATCACGCAAGGTGGTATCGAATATGATGACTCGATCTGACATGTGACTTCCCTCTTCCTAAGTTCGGTGCGTGCATCCTGCATGGCATAAAAAAACCCGTGCGGGGTGCACGGGTTTCTGTAAATTCCGGCTATGCCTTAGCCCGGCTACAAGGATCCCGCGCGAGGAGTCGCGATTAGGGAGAGCAGTAGTAGCGGGGCGGCAATACGCATGATGTCTCAATCCTTCCAGTCGATAACGCTACTACCAATAACGAGATTTTTATGCTGTGTCAACCGGAATGGACAGGTTCAATCCACTGGTTTATTTAATCGGATTGTAAAGGAGTGCAAATTCTCTTGTCCCATATTCGGTTCATGCCTGATTATCTGGTCATTCCTGCTGTACTCGATCACCCGCACAATCAGATCGACTTATCAGCCCTTGCTGAATTATCTGAGGTATTCCATGGAAAAACGCAGACCTGGCCGTCCAGTCGGACGTTCCGACATTCGTGACAAGCTGCTTGCCGCCGCACGCGAACGTTTTCTCAACACCCCCTACAGCAAGGTGACGACCCGCGAGATTGCCGAGCTGGCAGGCTCCAATCTGGCGATGATCCACTACTACTTCGGCAGCAAGGAAGGCCTCTACAAGGCGGTGCTGGGGGATGTGGCCGAGCCCCTTGAGCAAGCCTGGCACGACGAGAGCAGCAACCGCAGCCTGACCGATCTGCTCAACACCTACTATCAGGTGATGGCGCCCAACAGCGAGCTGACCTCCGCCATCTCCAGCGCATTGTCCACCGAAAAGAGCCCGGGGCGTGATTTTGTGCTGAGCCGCCTGCTGGATCGCCAACTTCCCCAGTTCGATGCCCTGCTCGAATCCATGCGCTCCAACGGCCAGCTGGCGGACAACCTGGACCCTGAGATGCTGAAGATCTCTTTCCTCAGCATGATGTGGCAGCCTTTCGTGATGAAGGATCTCTACGAACAGGTGTTTGGTCTGACGGTGGACGAGCACTTCATGAGCCGCCTCGCGGCCCACAACTGCCGCCTGATGGAAAACGGCCTGCGCGGTGCCCTGAACTGACTTTTTCGGGATGACGGATGAAAAAGGGCCCCTGGGCCCTAATGCCGATCAGTTAAGGATCCATTGACCGATCCTCAGGCTGTGTAAGAATCCGAAACTCCTTGTTGGGT
>NZ_JAPDBQ010000096.1:0-16068 GCF_027705325.1 Aeromonas sp. QDB18 | reverse complement strand
CAAGCAAGCAGGAAAGTGGGATCAAGAGACGATCGTCTCATTTTTCCTGTGTCAATACTGTTCCGGTGAATACTTACAGGGCCTGGGCTTCTCCCCTGGGGGTCAGCTCGGAGTTGCAACGCCCCTGCAACCGCAATTCGGCGTTGTAACGGGTCTGACCATGGCGCAGCAAATAGAGGGTTCGAGACATGGTTTCTCCAGCAGAGTCAACGAGATAAGAAAACAGGGGGAAGATGATAACAGATGTACCGGGTCAACCAAGACCCGGAGGATGCAGGCTTGTGCTGACTCCTTGAGCGCCTGGCCTGCGGCTATCGTGAAAGGACGACAGGGGCTGCGCGCCTTTATCGCACAGGCGCCTTGTGCGCATTCCACACGCCTTCGCCACGGGCCCACCAGCGCCGTGGCAAGCGCCCCATGCTCCCCTATCTTGTTGTTCAGACGGGATAAAATGGGGATGTGCCGGTTTATCGGTCACAGGATGGCGGCCAATGCCAGAAAAGACAGAGTTTTTGCTCTGATCCGGGGGCCATTTTGGTACGTATCTCTGGCTCACGACAGGGACGCCTGGTGTACAATCTGCCACCCGATTTCCCCTGACCCGGCCCAGGCTCAGGCCCTGATGTACCCCAGAGTAAATGAACGTGACCCCAACCCACCCCATGCTCGACAGTTATTACAGCCAGGATCTGGTGTTCTTCTCCATCCTGGTGGCGGTGCTCGCCTCCTATACGGCGCTGACCATGACCAGCCGGGTGAGCCAGAGCCGGGGACGGGCCGCCGTGCTCTGGCTCGCGGGGGGAGCCTTCGCCATGGGCCTCGGCATCTGGTCCATGCATTTTATCGGCATGCTCGCCTTCAACCTGCCCATCGCGCTGGGATACGATCTGACCCTCACCGGTCTCTCCCTGGTGGCGGCCATCGGCTCCTCGGCCTTTGCGCTCTGGCTGGTGAGTCGTCCCCAGCTCCCCTGGCACCAGATCCTGTTCGGGGCCGTACTGATGGGTGCCGGCATCGCCACCATGCACTACATCGGCATGGCGGCCATGAAGATAGCGCCCGGCATCCACTACCTGCCTGGGCTCTTCATCCTCTCCATCCTCATCGCGCTATTCGCCTCGGGTGCCGCGCTCTGGATAGCGTTTCGCCTGCGCAACAGCTCGCCCCGCGCCTTCTTCAGCAAGGCCCTCGCCTCCCTGGTGATGGGGGCCGCCATCATGGGCATGCACTACACCGGCATGGCGGCGGCCCAGTTCCCCGCAGAGAGCCTGTGCGGGGCCCTCTACACCGGTCTCAATACCCAGTGGCTGGCAACCGTGGTCATCATAGTGATCCTGACGGTGTTCGCCATCGCCTTCGTGCTCTCCATGCTGGATGCCCACGCCGCCAGGCTCTCCACCTCCCTGCATCAGGCCCACGACGAGCTGCTCAAGCTGGCGCTCCATGACAGCCTGACCCGGCTGCCGAACCGGCTGCTGTTTGCCGACCGGCTGGAGCAGCGCATCCAGGAGTGTCAGCACAGCCAGCGCAGCTTCTCCCTGCTGTTTCTCGATCTCGACGGCTTCAAGATCATCAACGATGCCCACGGCCACCACACCGGGGATCTGCTGCTGGCCGAGGTGGCCCAGCGCATCACCAGCCTGCTCGGTGCCAGCGACACCGCCTCGCGCTTTGGCGGGGACGAGTTCGTGCTGGCACTAGCGCCGGGGGATGTGAGCCAGACCACGGCCTTTGCCGAGCGGCTGCTGGCCACCCTGGCCCAGCCCTATGAGTGGGAGCACCACAGCCTGCACATCACCGCCAGCATCGGCATTGCCGTCTATCCCCAGGATGGCACCAGCCTGCACGAGCTGACCCTCAACGCCGATGCCGCCATGTATTACGCCAAGGAGCAGGGGCGCAACGACTACTACTACTTCGACAGCGCCATGAACGCCAACGCCCACCAGCAGTTCCTGCTGCACAAGGAGTTGCAACACGCCCTGGAGCGGGGGGAGCTGGCCCTGCACTACCAGCCCAAATACTGTGCCCGCAGCGGCCAGGTGGTCGGCGCCGAGGCCCTGCTGCGCTGGCAGCACCCGGAGCATGGTGCCGTCTCGCCGGCCAGCTTCCTGCCGCTGGCGGAGAAGAGCAGGCTCATCATCCCCATCGGCAACTGGGTCATCGACGAGGCGTGCCGCCAGATGAGCGCCTGGCGGGCGGCGGGTCATCACGACTGGAGCGTGGCAGTCAATCTCTCCACCATCCAGCTCGCCAGCCCCGGGCTGCTGGAGGAGGTGCAGGGCGCCCTCGCCCGCCATCGGCTCGAGGCCCGTCACCTGACCCTGGAGATCACCGAATCCACCGCCATGCAGAAGGCCGAGGAGAGCCTCGCCATCCTCAACCGTCTGGCCGAGCTCGGCCTTGGCATCTCCATCGACGACTTCGGCACCGGCTACTCCAGCCTGCTCTACCTCAAGCGCTTCCCCGCCAACGAGCTCAAGATTGACCGGGGCTTTGTCACCACCCTGGAGCGGGGAGGCGACGATGCCACCATCATCGCCGCCATCATCGCCCTGGGTCAGGCCCTGGAGATGCGCATCGTGGCAGAGGGGGTGGAAACCCCGGAGCAGCGGGACCTGCTGACCGAGCTGGGCTGCGACACCTTGCAGGGCTACCTGCTCGGGCGCCCCATGACCGGGGAGCAACTGCTTGTCCACTGCGCTCCCGAGACTCCCCAACGGGTGCTGGAAGGTGTGCTTGCCTGACAAGCAGGTGAGGCGCAGCGCCCGTGTCGCCAGGGTCATCACCAGCCCGATTGCGTCCCTTCACGACTCAAGGTAGTCTGCTGCAAGACTCGAATGCTCCTTTATTTTGCCGGGCGCATCGAGCGCCCCCCATGGCAGATCACCCGTTCAGAGGAGCCACATCCATGGCCAGATACCAGTTCTTCAGCGTCCCCGCCTCCCGCCGTCAGCAATATACCTATGTCGACATGGCCTCCCCCACTTTCCTCACGGAGAAGGAGGCGCTGCTAACGCAAGGATTCGAGGTGGAAGAGGATTTCATCGACGCGGCCACTCCCCGCGAGGCGGTGGAGAAGTACAGATCCGGCTTTCTCTACGTGGCGGACGAGATAGGCAAGTCAGACGAGGCCTATGCGGCGGCAACGGCCTTGCTGGAGATGGGCAAGAAGATCCTGGGCCGCAAGGCGGGCTGAGCAAGGCGGGCCGCCGGGACGATACCCCCGATGGCCCGCAGGCAGTCAGCGTTGAGGGTGCTGGCGGAGCATCTCCACCAGCTCCTCTTCACTGCCGGGTTCATGGGCAAGCTGCAGGCTGGGGGCGGCGCCCCCCATCAGCATATAAACGTGAGTGCTGCAGTGATCGTAGTGATACCACTTACCGTCGATACAGACGTCGGTATAGCATCTCGGGTCCTTCTTGAGTTCCATACGCACATCCTTATGTGTCATTCACCAACATCACCCTTGACCGTAAAATAAGCGGCCCGAGTCCCCCTTGACCTGGATCAAGGGAGGTGGCGGGCAGAAGCGGGCAGTGGCCGGATCTGGCCGGGGCCGGATGTCGCCAGCCCGGATGACAGAGCCCACCAACCGGCCCCAGCCAGGCAACAGCGCAACAAAAACGGCGCCCGAAGGCGCCGTTTTTCATGTCCGTCATTTGACCGACGGGGAACAAGCCGCTGGCTTATTCGTCTTCCAGGTAGGCGTAGCCTTGCAGACCCAGCTCCAGCTCGTCGAGCAGGGCCTTGCGGGTCTCGTCGTCCAGCGCCGGGTGGGAGACGATGCGCTGGTAGTTCTCGCGGATCACGGACGGGTCGATGTTGACGTAACGTAGCAGCTGGTCGACGGTGTCACCACGCACCACGTTGCGGATGTCCATCTTGCCTTCTTCATCCAGCCACACTTCCGCGCAGTGGGTGTCACCGAACAGGTTGTGCAGATCCCCCAGGATCTCCTGATAGGCACCCACCAGGAAGAAGCCGACATGGCACTCTTCGTGCTCACCGTAGACCGGCATCGGCAGGGTGCTTTCCACCCCCAGACCGTCGACGTAGTGCTCCACCTGACCGTCGGAGTCACAGGTGATGTCCATCAGGATGCCGCGGCGGGTGAGCGGACGCTCGAGGCCGGCCAGCGGCATCACCGGGAACACCTGACCGATACCCCAGGCATCCGGCAGGGACTGGAACAGGGAGAAGTTGGCAAAGCACTTGTCAGCCAGTTTCTCGGAGAGTTCGTCGGCCAGGGCGCGGTGGTTGCGGTTGACTGGGTTCAGCAGCTCCTTGAGCGCCAGACAGGTGTTCTGGTGCAGCATCTCGGCCCAGGCACGTTGCTCCAGGTTCAAGAGGCCCATGGTGTACTGGGCGTTGACGTCACCGAGATCCGCCACGGAGTCGTGGAAGATCTCCAGCAGGGAGGGATCTTCCCCGCGCAGGTCCAGCCACCCTTTCCACATGTTCTGCAAGATGGTAGGCGCGTCCTCGTCCGGGGCGCTGATGTCGTTCACCTCCACCCCTTCGGCACCAATGATATTGGTGACCAGCACGGCGTGGTGTGCAGTCAGGGCACGGCCGGACTCGCTGATGATGGTCGGGTGCGGCAGGTCGAACTCGCGGCAGACATCGCCGATGCCCCAGACCACGTTGTTGGCGTACTCGGAGAGGCTGTAGTTCGCGGAGCAGTGGCTCTGGGAACGGGTGCCCTCGTAGTCCACACCCAGGCCGCCGCCCACGTCCACCACCTCGACCTTGGCGCCAAGACGGCACAGCTCGGCGTAGAAGCGGCCGCACTCGCGGATGCCGCCCTGGATGTCGCGGATGTTGGCGATCTGGGAGCCCAGGTGGAAGTGCAACAGTTGCAGGCAGTCCAGCTTGCCGAGGCTGCGCAGACGCTCCACCAGCGCCAGGATCTGGGAGGCGGAGAGGCCGAACTTGGACATGGAACCGCCGCTCGATTCCCACATGCCGGAGCCGGTGGACGCCAGACGGGCGCGCACCCCGATGTTGGGCTTGATGTTGAGACGAGCAGACTCGTCGAGCACCATTTCCAGCTCGGAGGGCTTCTCCACCACGATGTAGACCTTGTGGCCCATCAGGTTGCCCAGGAGGGCGTGGCGGATGTATTCGCGGTCCTTGTAACCGTTGCAGACGATCACGGAGCCTTGCTCATGATGATGGGACAGCACGGCCAGCAACTCGGGCTTGGAGCCCGCTTCCAGCCCAAGCCTCGGCTTGTCACTGTAGGACTGACTGATGGTCTCGATGACGCGGCGCTGCTGGTTTACCTTGATCGGGTAAACGCACAGGTAATCCCCTTCATAGCCTGACTTTTCGATGGCCTGACCGAAGGCGTTGAACAGCGCATCGACCCGGCTCTTGAGGATGTCGGGGAAACGCAGCAACACCGGCGTGGTCAGCCCGGACTGGCGCAGTTGCTCGATGGCCTCGGACAGCACGATCTGAGCCTCGGGGCGAGACTTGTCGGGAGAGACGGTCACATGACCGGCGTCATTGATATTGAAAAAACCCGCACCCCAGTAGGGAACGTTGTAGACCTTCAAGGAGTCCTTGCTGGACCAGTTAGTCATGGGCTATGCCTCGCAAATGAGCGGCCGTGGGCCGCCTTCGTTACCCTCAATCACATCCAGACCATTGATTGCAAAATGCGGCAAGCCAGAGCGGCCTGCTGACGTTGGACCCGCAACGGAGCATGCTCCGCCACATCCTGTTCATTGCACATCGCGGCAAGCCAAGGCTGCCTGGTGGATCTTGGGAAGTAACGAGTCTTGATGTGGGGCTGGTGGCTTTACATCAAGCTCAACGGTATGCGGTAACACCTTGCCGGCGTACCGCGGTACTTTGATGACAATCGGCATCAGCCACGCCGTTTGTTCATCATTCGGCAGCCATCCCGACGGACAGGAGAGGGTTTCAAGGAAGAGAAGGGAAGACGTCAGCACGCATCGTGTTGATGGACGACAACCACTACGACCCGCTCAACGCCAGTGACCGCCCATGACAAGGGAGATGATGAGCCCGAAGCCCACTCGGTCAGCTGAAAGATGAGAGTCCGTTGTTCTCCCTGATACCGGAGCCTAACCGGTATTAAAGAAACCATTCCCCAGCAGTGTCTGTCGTTTCTGCGTGCCTCGCCCTATAGGCGTCATGATCCTGCGGGTCTGGCGGACACGGCCTGCGCAGGGTTGCCCTTGGATCGGCGCGGAGTGTACACACTTACCGCAGCCAGTGACAATAAAAAATCGTGTTAAAAAACGGGTTTTCATCGGGGGGCAAAATCTCGCTGCCAGCAAGGCGGGCTCTGGGATGGCGGGGGATGGGAGTGCGTGGGCGAGGCGATGAAAATAACCAACACGTCACGCTTTTTGGGTCACCCCTTGCCAGCGCTGGGCCGAGGAGAAATTCAGCTTTTTCGCAATTGCTTAACCAGTTTTTATTTTGGAATTTTTATGCAAGGTGCCAAGCGATGATCCCCGCCCCTCCCCCTCGATGGCCCTTCTCTCCCCCACAAAGTCATCAAAAACTGCGCTGACGCAATAAGCGGCGCCGCCGTCTTGGCCACAATGACTCCTCTTTCGTGACCCGAGGCTTGCCCATGAACACCCTGCTTTCGCGCTTTCTCCACTACCTCACCTTTCATACCCGTTCCGATGCGACCAACCCTGCCTGCCCCAGCAGCGAGGGACAGCGCCTCTTCGCCCGGGCCCTGTGCGACGAAATGACGCAGATGGGGCTGAGCCAGGTCACCCTGGACGAGCATGGCTACCTCACCGCCTGCCTGCCGGGCAACCAGCCGGATGCCCCCGCCATCGGGCTCATCGCCCACATGGACACCGCCGATTACGAGGCCGAATGCGTCGTCCCCCAGATAGTCGAGCACTATCAGGGGGGTGATATCTGCCTTGGCAAAGGGGACGAGGTGCTGGCCATCCGCCAGTACCGCTTCCTGAAAAACTACCTGGGGCAGGATCTCATCACCACCGACGGCACCACCCTGCTGGGGGCCGACGACAAGGCGGGCATCGCCGAGATCCTCACCGCCGTGGAATACCTGCAAGCTCACCCCGAGATCCCCCGTGGCGATGTCTGGGTCGGCTTTACACCGGACGAGGAGATAGGGCGCGGTGCCGACCGCTTCCCGCTGGAGCGCTTCCCGGCCAAGTGGGCCTACACGGTGGATGGCGGCGAGCTCGGCGAGCTCGAATGCGAGAACTTCAACGCCGCCAGCGCCACGGTGCGCATCACAGGCAACAACGTCCACCCCGGCACCGCCAAGGGCAGCATGATCAACAGCCAGACCCTGGCCGCCCGCTTCCATGCCGCCATGCCCGCCGAACAGACCCCGGAGTGCACCCAGGGGTATGAGGGCTTCTTCCACCTGGCCCGGATGGAGGGCTCGGTGGAGGAGACCACCCTGCACTACCTCATCCGCGACTTCGACGATGACTGCTTCGCCGCCCGCAAGGCCCAGCTCAAGGAGCGGGTCGCCTCCCTTCAGCTGGACGCCCCCAGAGCGCGCATCACCCTGGAAATAGTGGACAACTACCGCAACATGCGCAGCCAGATAGCGCCCCATCCCCACATCGTCGAGCTGGCCAAAGCCGCCATGGAGGCCGCCGACGTGGTGCCCAAGATCAAACCCATTCGCGGCGGCACCGACGGCGCCCGGCTCTCCTTCATGGGGCTGCCCTGCCCGAACCTGTTCACCGGTGGCCACAACTTCCACGGCAAGCACGAGTTCATCCCCCTGCAATCCATGGAAAAAGCGGTCGCCACCCTGGTGGCGCTGGTGCGCCTCACCTCTGCCTGGCGGGCAGAGTAAGGGGGCAAGGACGGGGCTCGCCCCGTCATCAAACCGTCACCCAACCGACACACGAAAGGCACGCAGGGGCGTCAAGCTGGGGCAAAGTTCAGCGGAGCCTTGCCCATGTTCGACGTCGATACCCTGTTGGGGCAGCACCTGCCCCGCCTCGCCAGCCAGCCCCGCCTCCGTCCCCTGATGAGGCAGGGGCTGAGCTGGTTGCTGCACGAGGAGGCCTTCACCCGCTTTGCCGCGCGCCATCCCCACCTGCGCGGTCTGGACTTCGTCGAGCAGGCCCTCACCGAGCTCCACTTCGACTGCCGGGTGAGCGAGGCAGAGCTCGAGCACATTCCCGCCAGCGGCCGGGTCATTCTTGTCGCCAACCACCCCATCGGCTCCCTGGACGGGCTGGCCCTGCTGCGCCTCATCGGGCGCATCCGCCCCGACGTCAAGATAGTGGCCAACCAGGTGCTGGCCCAGCTCGCGCCGCTGCGCCCATTGCTATTGCCGGTGGACAACCTGGGGGGCAAGACCGACAGGCAGGCCATCCTCGCCATGAACGAACACCTCGCCGCCGACGGGGCCCTGGTTATCTTCCCCGCAGGCGAGGTCTCCCGCCTCGGTCCCAAGGGGGTGAAGGATGGCCCCTGGCAGGCCGGCTTCATCAAGCTGGCCCAGCGCAGCCGAACGCCCCTGGTGCCCATTCACCTGGGAGGGCGCAACAGCCTCTGGTTCTATCTCGCCTCCTGGCTCAACAAGCCCGCCTCCGCCCTGCTGCTGGTGCGCCAGCTGTTTCGCCAGCAGGGGCAGACGCTGCCGGTGACCATAGGGGCGCGTATTCCCCTCGCCAGTTTTCAGGAGCTGCCGGCCAAGACGGCGGCCCGGCTGGTGCGTGGCCACCTCTACCGAATCGCTCGGGGCAAGGCGGGACGGTTGCAGACCGAGGCCCCCATCGCCCTGCCGGAGGATCGCCGCCTGCTGAAACAGGCCATCGACGGGTGCGAGCTGCTCGGCCAGACCCCGGACGGCCAGCGCATCCTGCTCTATCGTCGCCACGAGCAGAGCCACTCGGTGATCCTGCGTGAGCTGGGGCGCCTGCGGGAGATCGCCTTTCGGGCGGTGGGGGAAGGCTCGGGCAAGCGGCGGGATCTCGATGCCTTCGACGATGACTATCACCACCTCATCCTCTGGGATCCCGCCCGCCTCGACAT
Organism: Aeromonas sp. QDB18; assembly: GCF_027705325.1. Taxonomy (NCBI): domain Bacteria; kingdom Pseudomonadati; phylum Pseudomonadota; class Gammaproteobacteria; order Aeromonadales; family Aeromonadaceae; genus Aeromonas; species Aeromonas sp. QDB18. Next base: position 7,035 of record NZ_JAPDBQ010000096.1, on the reverse strand, counting down.
CATCGGCGCCTACCGTTTCGCCCCGGTGGCCGAACGGCTGGCCAGCAAGGGGCTGGATGGCCTCTACAGCCACACCCTGTTCGGCTTCGAAGAGAAGCTGCTGCCCCGGCTGGAACAGGCCATCGAGCTTGGCCGCAGCTTCATCCAGCCCGCCTACTGGGGCAAGCGGGGGCTCGATTACCTCTGGTTCGGCATCGGGGCCTATCTGGCCCGCTATCCCCAATACCGCTACCTGTTCGGGCCCGTCACCCTCTCCGGCAGCCTGCCGCCAGCGGCCAAGGATCTGCTGGTGAGCTTCTATCGCCAGCACTTCGCCCCCGCCCTTGCCCTCGCCCCTTCCCGCCGCCCCTATCCCGCCACGCCGACACTGTTCGAGGGGCGCGATTACGGGGACGACCTCAAGGTGCTCAAGGCAGGGCTCGACAACCTGGGCTGCGCCATTCCCACCCTCTACAAGCAGTACGCCGAGCTGTGCGAGCCGGGGGGTGTGCAGTTCATGGACTTTGGCATCGACCCGGACTTCAACCACTGCATCGACGGCCTGGTGTGGGTGGACGTGAGCCGCATCAAGCCCCACAAGCGGGCCCGCTATATCGGCCTCCCCGCCGGGGAAGGGCTGGCCACATCTGGCGACCGTTGACCGGGGGCTGCAACGAAAGAGGGAGGCCTGCGCCTCCCTCTTTCACATCATGGGTGATGCCGCCTACTCGGCTGCGGGTTTGCGATCCGCATGGCCGAGATCCCGCTCCGGGGCGATGACATCCCGCACCCGCTGCTTGATCTCCTTGGCCTCGGGGAAGCCCTCGTCGGCCACCCTGTCCCACACCAGCACCCCGTCCACCAGGATGCGAAACTCCCCCTTGCTGGCGGGCACCAGGGCCACCTCGCCCAGTTCGCCGTCGAAGGTGGAGAGCAGCTCCTGGGCGAGCCAGGCGGCTCGCAGCATCCAGCGGCAGAGGGTGCAGTAACGGATTTCGATGCGCGGTTTCGCGAGGGGCAAATGGGTATCTGTCATGGGGTGACTCCGTGAAAATCGGTCAACCAGAGGCGAGCGATGCGCTGCATGGTGGCCTGGGGCAGTTCGTGAAGGCCCGGGGTGGATGCCTGATGGGCCAGTTGGTGCACCCCTTCGATGATCTCCGCCAGCACCAGGTAGACATATTCGCCGATGACGGCGCCGTGGACGAAGTTGACCGCCTCCCCCCGGTTGAGCAAAAAGATGGTGCTGCCGTCCGGCCGGGTCAGGGCCAGCACATGGGGACACACCTCCTCGCTCGGCCAGGGCAGCTGGGCGAGGCTGAAGGCGAATTCGTCGTCGGCGGAGGTGACCGAGGCCAGCATGGCGCCGGGGCGCAGGGCCTGCAGATCGGATATATCGAGGGAGCCGTTGCCGGTGGAGCAGATCACCAGCTCGGCACGGCCCAGGGCCTCGGCCTTGTTCACCAGCTTGAAGCCGTGGGAGAGCGCTTCCACCTGGCGCAGGGCATCCGTCTCCACCAGCTCCAGATGCAGGTTGCGACAGCGCAGTTCCCGGGCGATGCTGCGCCCCACCTTGCCATAGCCGAACAGGGCGGCCTGGCAGACATTGAAGGTACGCCTCAGGGTACGTGCGAGGGACTCCGCGGAGTAGACCACGCTCAGGCCGATCTGGATATCTTCCGCCTGCTTGAGGGGGCTGCGGGCCACCGAGATGACGGGGGCCGCCAGTGACTCCTGCTCATACCGCTGATGGCCGTTCTCGGTCATCTCCACCACCCCGATGAAGCGGGCGCCAAAGTGCTCGGCCAGTACCGCCTGGCTCTTGGCGAAGTAGCCGCCGATGTCGAGGATGATGAGCCGCTCGTGGGACATCACCAGGGGGGCAATCTGGGCGATCACCTCACCGGGATCCGAGGTCCAGTGGCGATTGAGGGGCAGCACGGGGTAGTGCTGCTGGGCCCAGGTCAGGGTCGGTCCATGCACGGACTTGGGTTTGGGCAGGATGGCACCGACCCGACCCACCCGATCGAGCAACTGGATGAAGTCGGGTCTGTCGGGAAGCAGGTGGGTCACCAGCAGGATGCAGAGATCCCCAAGACATCCCTGTTCGGTGAAATGGCGAAAAAACAGATGCTCAGATCCCTGACTGCGCAACTGTGGCCTCCTTAGCGTGCCGCGGGAAAGCAGGCAAACAGAACCCGGCATAGCCGGGTTCTGTGTGTATCCAGATAATTGAAAATCCTTTTTATCCGAAAGCACCATGGGTCTCAATCTTTATCTGTCCAGACTTTGACAAGCCCATCAATTTCTAAGGTAATAGCCTGTTTTTCATGCAAAAATCAGTAAAGTGATGCCTCTGGCCATACCCACCACAGACCCACTCCGGCACCGACGGCCGCCACCAGGATCAAGACCCCCCAGCGAGAGAGTCCCGGGCGCCCGTGCAGGGCACGTTCCAGCAGCGGCAATAGCCAGACCGGCAGCAGCACCAGCAGGGGCACTTCCACGTACTGCCAGGCGAGCATCTGCACGAAGGCGAGTGAAAGCCCCAGGGCTGCCGGGGTCACCTTGACCCCTGCAAAGGCGCCGAGCAGGGCACGGAATCCGGCAAACGCGGCCAGGGCCCCCGTCAGCTGGGCGATGAGCAGGCTGCCATCGATGCCGATGACCAGCGCCAGCCAGATGAAAGCCAGGGCGAAGCCGAGCCCCTCCTCGCTGTCACCACGCCAGCTCGTCCAGCCAGACCAGAGGATGGCGGGCAGCAGGGCCAGCCAGATCCCGGGCTCGCTCGCCAGCACGGAGGCCAGCCCCTGCCACCACACCAGGGCGCCCAGCACCCCGAACAGCGCGAGGGCGACCCCCTTGCTGGTACCCTGGGTCAGGGCGGGCACCAGCAGGGTCAGCGGCAGCCACTGCCACGCCTTGACCGGCAGGCCATAGGCACCGCCCAGCAGGCAGCCCACCAGCCAGATCCCCAGGGCGCCCCACAGATAGCCCAGCCGCGGCCAGCGCCACGACAGCAAAGCGGCCCCTAAAGGAGCCGCCAGGGTTTGAAGCAGGAGTGCTGCGCCCATTACTTGCGCACGCCTTCAACGAACAGGTTGATGGTCATCTCGTCAGGGATGTTCGGCACCATGTAGTTCACGCCGAACTCGCTGCGCTTGATGGTGGTGGTGGCGTTGAAGCCGCTGCGGTAGCCGCCCCAGGGATCCTTGCCTTCGCCGATGTGGACCAGGTCGAAGGCCACGTCCTTGGAGACGCCGTGCAGGGTCAGGGTGCCCTTGAGCACGCCTTTGTCCTTGGTGCCTTCATAGCCGGTGCTGACGAAGGTCATCTTGGGGTACTGCTTCACGTCCAGGAAGTCGGGGCTGCGCAGGTGCTTGTCGCGGGCCTCGTGGTTGGAGTCCACGCTGGCGGCATCGATTTCGAAGTTCGCCTTGGCCGCCGCCGGGTTGGCGTCGTCCATGCTGAAGGTGCCACTGAAGGTGTTGAATCGGCCGACCAGTTCTGAGAAGCCGAGGTGGCCCACCTTGAACTGGACTGTGGTGTGCGCTGCATCGACATCGTAATCGGCAGCCATCAGGGGAGCCGCCATAAACAGGCAGGAGGCCAGCAGGGCCTTGGTCATTTTCATTCCGATCGTTCCTTCATTGGGGGTTCACAACGGTGTCCAAAATGCTAACCTCCTATCGAGAATAGATAATCATCGATTTATTAAAATAATTATCAACCGAGAGTGGAATATGGATCAGATAGCCGCCATGCGCACCTTCATCAAGGTGGTGGAGTGCCAGAGCTTCACCAAGGCCGCCCATCAGCTCGGGATCTCGGTCGCCATGACCTCCAAGCTGATGCAGCAGCTCGAGGAGTCCCTCTCCACCCGGCTGTTGTCGCGCACCACCCGCCAGGTCAATCCCACCGAGGCGGGCCAGTTTTACTACCAGCGCTCCCTGGCCCTGCTGGCGGAGCTCGAAGAGACCCACAGCCAGCTCACCCACAACAACCAGCAGCCCCAGGGCACCCTCAAGCTCTCGGTGCCCATGGATTTCGGCTACCTGCACCTCTCCCCCGCCCTGCCCCTGTTTCGCGAGCGCTACCCGGACTTGAAGCTCGAGATTGAGTACAGCGACCGGCGGGTGGCCCTGGTGGAGGAGGGGTTCGATCTGGCGCTGCGCATCGGCAACCTGCCGGACTCCTCCCTGGTGGCCAAGCCGCTCGCCATGATGAAGATGGTGGTGTGCGCCAGCCCCGACTACCTGGCCCGCCGGGGCAGGCCGAAGACCCCGGAGGATCTCAAGCAGCACGACTGCCTCATCTACACCCTGACCCAGCCGGACTGGGTCTTCAAACGGGATGGGGAGGAGCACAGCATCCGCCCCCAGGGGCCCCTTCGCGCCAACAACGGGGTGGCCCTGACCCGGGCCGCCTGCGACCACCAGGGCATCATCTTGCAGCCCACCTTCATCGTGGGGGATGCGCTGCGCTCGGGGGCGCTGGTCCCCTTGTTGCTGGAGTGGGAGAAGGGGCAGGTGGGGCTCTATGCCCTCTATCCGCACCGCCGTTTCGTGTCGGCCAAGGTGCGCTGCTTCATCGAATTCGTGCAGGAGCGCTACCTGGCGCCCCACTACTGGGACAGGGAGACCTGAGCCCGGGCTCAGGGGGTGGGCATCAGCTCAGCCACCAGCAGGTGATCCTGCTGGCTCATCTGCCAGCGTGGCAGGCGCTGGCGCAAGGCGGCGAGCTCGGCCTCCCCCAGCGCATAGGGCAGGGTGACGTGCAGGCAGTGGCAATCCAGCATGGCCGCCAACTGCATCATCAGGGCGAGGTTCGCCTCGTCGCTCTTGTGCTTGTTGATGCGCTTGCCGAGCTCGTGGCGAAAGTGGGTCTCGGGATCCTGGGTCATCGCCTGCCAGCCGTAACCAAAGAGCGGGATGAAGGCGCTGACGATGCCAAGGGCGGTGAGGGGCCGTTTGGGCGGGTGATAGAGGACGTTGAGATCCAGCAGGATGGGACTTTGATGGGGCTCACGACTGCCGGATAAAATAGTATTGCTCATTGGATTACCCTGTTGATTCCTCTAGACTTCGCCGCATATTTGACCTGACATGCCAACGAGGTGCTGATGCTAAGCGATATCGAGATCTCCCGCCACTCCCCCCGCCTGCCCATCGCCGAGGTGGCAGCACAGCTCGGCATAGCGGCCGCCCATCTCCACCCCCACGGCCATTACAAGGGCAAACTCGACCTCGCGCTGCTCCATCACGCCCCCGCCCGCGAGCCCGGCAAGCTGGTGCTGGTGAGCGCCATCACGCCCACCCCCCTTGGGGAGGGCAAGACGGTCACCACGATCGGCCTCTCCATGGGGCTCAACCACATCGGCCAGCCCAGCATCGCCACCATTCGCCAGCCGAGCCTCGGCCCCGTCTTCGGGGTCAAGGGGGGCGCCGCCGGGGGCGGCATGGCCCAGGTGGTGCCGATGGAGGAGATGAACCTGCACCTCACCGGGGATTTTCACGCCCTCACCGCCGCCCACAACCTGGCCTCTGCCGCCCTGGATGCCCGCCTGTTCCATGAACGCAAACTCGGTGACCAGTTCAGCGCCAGAACCGGCCTGGCGCGGCTCGATATCGACCCGGCCAACATCCTCTGGCCCCGCACCCTGGACATGAACGACCGGGCGCTTCGCCACCTCACCCTCGGCCAGGGCGGCGCTGCCGATGGTGTCGAGCGCCCCGATCGCTTCGTCATCACCGCCGCCTCCGAGCTGATGGCCATTCTGGCCCTAGCCAGGGATCTCAAGGACTTGCGCGCGCGTATCGGCCGCATCCAGCTCGCCCTCGACCTGCGCGGCAAGCCCATCACCGCCGAGCAGCTGGAAGTGGCGGGGGCCATGACGGTGCTGCTCAAAGACGCCCTCAAGCCCACCCTGATGCAGACCACGGAGCAGACCCCTGTGCTGGTCCACGCAGGCCCCTTTGCCAACATCGCCCACGGCAACTCCTCCGTCATCGCCGATCGCATGGCGCTGGGTCTTGCCGACTACGTGGTGACCGAGGCGGGTTTTGGCTCCGACATGGGGCTGGAGAAGTTCTTCAACATCAAGTATCGCCAGTCCGGCCTTCCCCCCGCCTGCGTGGTGCTGGTGGCCACGGTGCGCGGCCTCAAGGCCAACAGCGGCCTGCTCGACATCCGGCCGGGCCAGCCGCTGCCGGCCAGCCTGCAAGGGGAAGATCTGCCCACCCTGACAGCGGGGTGCGCCAACCTCGCCTGGCATATTCACAACGCCCGCCGTTACGGGGTGCCCGTGGTGGTCGCCATCAACCGCTTCCCCACCGACAGCGACGCCGAGCTGGCCCTGCTGGAGGCGGCGGCGCGCCAGGCCGGTGCCTGTGGCGTCGCCCTCTCCCAGGCCTTCACTGACGGTGGCGCGGGTGCGGCGGATCTGGCTCACGCCGTGGTGGCGGCCTGCAAGCAGCCCAGTGAGGTCAGGCTGCTCTACCCCGATGAGATGAGCCTTGCCGCCAAGCTCGCCACCCTGGTGGAGTGCGGCTATGGCGGCCGGGGCATCACCCTCTCGGACAAGGCGCGCCAGCAACTGGCCAGACTCTCGGCAGAGGGCCAGGATCACCTGCCCGTCTGCATGGCCAAGACGCCGCTCTCCATCAGCCATGACCCGGCCAGGAAGGGCGTGCCGACGGACTTCGAGGTCCCCATCGAGGAGGTGAAACTCTGCGCGGGGGCAGCCTTCGTCTATGCCCTGGCGGGCCCCATCATGACCATGCCGGGCCTGGGCAGTCTGCCGGCCTATCGCCATATCGACATCAACGATGACGGCGACATTGTCGGCCTGAGCTGACGTGCAGGCTGGCAGTCTGCCGTCCCTGAACACCATATCGACATCAACGATGACGGCCACATTGTCGGCCTGAGCTGACGGCGCCCAGGTCCAGCCAGAAACGACAAGGCCCCGCCGATTGGTGGCAATGCTGATCAGTTAAGGATCCATTGACCGATCCTTCTGCTGTAGGACAATCCGGAACCAATCACTGGTTCCGG
>NZ_JAPDBQ010000095.1:0-16097 GCF_027705325.1 Aeromonas sp. QDB18 | reverse complement strand
AAAGCCAAACCACAGAAGTATGCGACGAGAAAACCTAGTAAAAACAATGCCAGTCAGGCTTAACTGACTGGCATTAGCCCCATGGGCGGTCTTATTTATGGTTTGCTCAGACTCGGGGTCAGAGGCTGGGCAGAGTCCCGGCCGGGATCAGGTCGTTGTAGCTGGCACGGCTCAGCAAGGCGGCGGCCGCCTCGATGTCCGGTGCAAAGTACCTGTCCTTGTCATAGAAGCTGACCTCTTCCCGCAAACGGCCCTTGGCCAGCTCGATGAGCTCGGTGGAGCGCAGGGGAGCGCGGAAGTCGAGCCCCTGGGCCGCTGCCAGCAGTTCCACCGCCAGGATGCCACGGGTGTTCTCGGCCATGTCCGCCAGCCGGCGACCGGCGAAGGTGGCCATGGAGACGTGGTCCTCCTGGTTGGCCGAGGTGGGCAGGCTGTCTACCGAGGCCGGGTGGGCCAGGGTCTTGTTCTCGGAGGCCAGGGCCGCCGAAGTGACCTGGGCGATCATGAAACCGGAGTTCACCCCGCCGTTGTTCACCAGGAAGGCCGGCAGGCCGGACATGCGCGAGTCGATGAGCAGCGCCATGCGCCGCTCGGACAGCGACCCGATCTCGGCGATGGCCAGGGCCAGGTTGTCGGCGGCAAAGGCCACGGGTTCTGCGTGGAAGTTACCGCCGGAGATGATCTCCTCATCCTCGGCAAACACCAGCGGATTGTCGGAGACCGCGTTGGCCTCGCACACCAGCACCTCGGCGGCCTGGCGGATCTGGGTCAGGCAGGCCCCCATCACCTGGGGCTGACAGCGCAGGGAGTAAGGATCCTGCACCTTCTCGCAGTTGTGGTGGGACATGCCGATCTCGCTGCCGTCCACCAGCAGGTGGCGGTAGCAGGCGGCCGCATCGATCTGGCCGCGCTGACCGCGCACCTCGTGGATGCGGGCATCGAACGGCCGGCGGCTGCCCAGCGCCGCTTCAACGCTCATGGCACCGATGGTGATGGCGCCGGCGTAGAGATCCTCGGCATGGAACAGCCCTTCCAGCGCGAAGGCGGTGCTCGCCTGGGTGCCGTTGAGCAGGGCCAGCCCCTCTTTCGGCGCCAGGGCGATGGGCTCCAATCCTGCAATCTTCAGGGCAGTGGCGGCGTCGATCAGCTCGCCCTTGTGACGGGCCTTGCCTTCACCGATCAGCAGGCAGCTCATGTGGGCCAGGGGCGCCAGATCGCCGGAGGCGCCGACGGAGCCCTTCTTCGGCACCACGGGGTAGACTTCGGCATTGATGAGGGTCATCAGGGCCTCGAGCACCGTCAGCCGGATGCCGGAGAAGCCACGGGCGAGCGAGTTGACCTTGAGCACCATCATCAACCGCACGGTGGCGTCATCCATGTACTCGCCAATTCCTGCCGCATGAGAGAGCACGATGGAGCGTTGCAGCTCGTCCAGCTGCTCCACCGGGATCCGGGTATTGGCCAGCAGGCCAAAGCCGGTGTTGATGCCGTAGACCACCCGGTTTTGCTCGATCACCTTGGTGACCACGGCGGCGGAGGCGTGGATCCCCGCCAGGGCAGCCGGATCCAGGCTGACGTGTACCGGCTCACGGCTGACACGGCGCAGGGTGGCGAGGCAGAGTTTGCCCGGTTGCAGATTGAGTTCGAACATCTTATTTCACCCCTTTGCCGGTGGCGTCGATCATCGGCAGATCCAGTTTCGCCTCATGGGCACAGTTGATGGCAATCTCGTAGCCGGCGTCGGCGTGACGCATCACCCCGGTGGCCGGGTCGTTGCGCAGCACGCGGCCGACCCGCTTGGCGGCATCGTCGGTGCCGTCACAGACGATCACCACGCCGGAGTGCTGGGAGAAGCCCATGCCCACACCGCCACCGTGGTGCAGAGAGACCCAGGTCGCGCCGCCGGCGGTGTTGAGCAGGGCGTTGAGCAGCGGCCAGTCGGAAACGGCGTCGGAACCATCCATCATGGATTCGGTCTCGCGGTTCGGGCTCGCCACCGAGCCGGAGTCAAGGTGGTCACGGCCGATGACGACCGGAGCCTTCAGCTCGCCATTCTTCACCATCTCATTGAAGGCCAGGCCCAGGCGCACCCGATCCTTGACGCCAACCCAGCAGATCCGCGCCGGCAGGCCCTGGAAGGCGATGCGCTCGCGGGCCATGTCGAGCCAGTTGTGCAGGTGGGGATCGTCCGGGATCAGCTCCTTCACCTTCTGGTCGGTCTTGTAGATGTCTTCCGGATCACCGGAGAGGGCCACCCAGCGGAACGGGCCAATGCCCTCGCAGAACAGCGGGCGGATATAGGCCGGCACGAAGCCCGGGAAGTCGAAGGCATTCTTGACCCCCTCTTCCAGCGCCATCTGGCGGATGTTGTTGCCGTAATCGAGCGTGGCGGCGCCGCGGGATTGCAGGGTCAGCATGGCTTCGACCTGACGGGCCATGGAGCGGCGAGCCGCCACGTTGACCTCGTCCGGTGCACTCTTTTGCAGATCGCGCCATTGAGCCACGCTCCAGCCCTGGGGCAGGTAGCCGTGTACCGGGTCATGGGCGGAGGTCTGGTCGGTCACCACGTCCGGCGTGATGCCGCGAGCCACCAGCTCGGCGAAGACATCGGCGGCGTTGCCGAGCAGGCCGACGGAGACGGCGGTGCCGCTGCGTTTGGCCTCCTCGATCATGGCCAGCGCCTCATCCAGGCTGTGGGCCTTCTTGTCGACGTAGCGGGTACGCAGACGGAAATCGATACGGGTCTCGTCGCACTCCACGGCGATCATGGAGAAACCGGCCATGGTGGCGGCAAGGGGCTGGGCACCGCCCATGCCACCCAGGCCCCCGGTCAGGATCCAGCGGCCTTTGGGCTCGCCATTGAAGTGCTGGTTCGCCACCGCGAAGAAGGTCTCGTAGGTGCCCTGCACGATGCCCTGGGTGCCGATGTAGATCCAGGAGCCAGCGGTCATCTGGCCGTACATCATCAAACCCTTTTTATCGAGCTCGTTGAAGTGCTCCCAGTTGGCCCAGTGGGGCACCAGGTTGGAGTTGGCGATGAGCACCCGCGGCGCATCCTTGTGGGTCTGGAACACCCCGACCGGCTTGCCGGATTGCACCAGCAGGGTCTGATCGTCCTCGAGCCGGGTCAGTACCTCGACGATCTTGTCATAGCAGGCCCAGTTTCGGGCGGCGCGGCCGATGCCGCCGTACACCACCAGGGACTGGGGATGCTCGGCAACATCCGGATCCAGATTGTTCATCAGCATCCGCAGTGGCGCTTCGGTGAGCCAGCTCTTGGCGGTCAGCTGGGTGCCGTGGGGAGCACGGATCACGCGGCTCGGATCGTGGCGGGGATCCTGGTGTTGTACAGACATAGACACTCCTTGTTTAGCGATGCAGTCAGGCGGCGCGGTGCGCCACTACTTGGTCAACTGGTGAACCAGGCGCGCAGCCACGCGGGCACTGCGGTTGTCCTGATCCAGGTTCGGGTTGTACTCGGCCAGATCGGCGAGCCTGAGCTTGCCGCTGGCCCGGATATGGGCGATGAGCGGTTCGATGACCGCCAGCTCCACGCCGCGAGCAGCGGGCGCGCTCACTCCCGGCATCACCGCCGCCGGCAGCACGTCGAGATCGATGGTGAGATAGAGGTGGTCGCAACGGGCGATGAAGGCATCCAGCCCGCCTAGCAAGGCTGGCAGCTCGGTCTGCGTCATCGCCTCGTCCAGCACGTGCCAGACTCCCAGCGCCTCGGCGCGGGCAAAGAGCGCCGCGGTATTAGCGGTTTCGGCCACCCCGAGACAGGCATAGTGAAAGGGGGTGCCCTGGGCGGCGCACTGCTCGGCAATCTGGAAGAAGGGGGTGCCCGAGCTCGCCTGCTCCTGTTTCATGCGTAGATCGAAGTGGGCGTCGAAATTGATGATCCCGACCCGCCCTTCGCCACCAAGATGACGGTTCAGGCCGCTCCAGCTACCGAACGCCACCTCGTGGCCGCCTCCCAGCACCAGGGGGAAGTGCCCCTGATCCAGCGCACTCGCGACCCGTTCGGCCAAGCGCCCGTGGGCGGCATCGAGATCGCCGTCCTCACAGGCCAGATCCCCGCCGTCATAGACGGGGGCGCCCAGATGCCAGGCCGTGTTGGCCAGCAGCTTGCGCACCGCCAGCGGTGCACCGGCCGCGCCGACCCGCCCCTTGTTGCGGCGCACCCCTTCGTCACAGGCAAAGCCGAGCAGCACCACGCCGGGTTCGCGATTCCCCTGCCAGGGTTGCACCCTATCGTGCCAGCGCAGGGCCAGCTCGCCGTCTTCGGGATCCTGACGCCCCTGCCAGACCGACATGTCGATCCCGTTAAACTTATCCATGAAGGGTTTCCTCCCCGTTGACCACACGGCTCACCAGCTGATCGACGCCGATGAGGTAGCTGAGCTCGGCCGGATGGCCGCAGTTCCAGACAAGGAAATCCGCCAGCATGCCGACCTTGAGCTGCCCCAGCCGTTCCTGCTCGCCAAGCGCCCTGGCGGCGTGGCGGGTCACCCCGGCCATGGCCTCCACCGGGGTCAGGCCAAGCAGGGTGCAAGCCATGTTCATGGCCATGCGCAGGGAGACGATGGGGGCCGTGCCCGGGTTGATGTCGGAAGAGACAGCCATGGGTACCCCCGCCTTGCGCAAGGCAGCGATCGGGGGCAGCTTGGTCTCCTTGAGGAAATAGAAAGCGGTGGGCAGCAGGGTGGCGACCACGCCACGGTGGGCCAGCGCCTGGATCCCGTCCTGATCCAGATATTCCAGATGATCCACCGAGAGGGCGCCGAAGTGGGCGGCGAGCGTGCTGCCCCCCAGGTTGGAGAGCTGATCCATGTGCCCTTTCACCGCGAGGTTGTACTGATCCGCCGCCAGATAGACCTGCTCGGTCTGGGCAAGGGAGAAGCCGATGTGCTCGCAGAAGACATCCACCGCATCCGCGAGACCTGCCTCGGCCGCCGCCGGGATGATCTCCTGGCAGATGGTCTCGACCCAGGAGTCGGGATCGTCGCGATACTCCGGCGGCACCGCATGGGCCGCCAGCAGCGTGGTCTTGACCCGGATGGGCTGCGTCTCTCCCAGACGACGGGCCACCCGCAACATCTTGAGCTCGTCTTCCAGGGTGAGGCCATAGCCGGACTTGATTTCGACTGTGGTGACCCCTTCCCGGATCAGGGACTTGATCCGCGGCAACGCCAGCTCATAGAGCCGCTCCTCGCTGGCTGCCCGGGTGGCGCGCACCGTGCTGATGATGCCACCCCCCTTGCGGGCGATCTCCGCATAGGGGACTCCCTTCTGGCGCAGCTCGAACTCTTCGGCGCGGCTGCCGGCGAAGATGAGGTGGGTGTGGCAATCGATGAGACCGGGGGTGACCAGCTTCCCCTTCATGTCCTGCCAGGAGGCGGCATAGGGGCCCTTGAGATCCTGCATGGGGACCAGAGCGTGGATCTTGCCATCCCGCACGCCAAGGGCATGGGGCTCCAGCAGGCCGTAGTCCGCCAGATCGGGGCGCAGGGTGGCGGGTGTCACGTTGAGCCAGACCCGCTCGCAGTTCAACAGTTCCTTGTTCATACCGACCCCTAAATGTATATACAATAATTTATAGCCGATCTCTGAAAAGAAAGGAAGGATCAAGTTCACATCTTGATAACAGTGGCTTTATTAGAGTGTAAGCACAAAAAAGCCCACCGAGAGGTGCAATGCTGTTCACTTAAGAGAATTTGAGTTCCAGTCCACGTAGTATCAGGGCTAAAAAATGAGGGAGGCATGATGCCTCCCTCTTTCTATTGCAAGCCACGCTGGATAAAGGCTGAAGGAACATCGACTGGAAACAGCCTTGCTCCCCCAACTCAAGTCGCATTTATGAATAATTAGTCAAAAATGTGCTTATCTGAACAGCATTGCACCGAGAGGTGGGCTTTTAAATGCTTAATTTGTATATACAATTATGCGAGACGCGTCTTGGAGCTCAGCTTGTAGCGGGAACCCGGCGACAACAATCTGGCATAGGAGACCAGACAGCCGTCTGACCAGGTGCGCCGGTGCAGCAGCAGGCAGGGGGTGTCGACCCTCACTTGCAGCAGTCCGGCTTCACCAGCACTCGGCAACACGGCTTCTACCACGTGCTCCATCTCGGAGAGGGGGCAGATCTCCATCAGATAGCTGTTTGGCGTCTGCTGGGTGAAATCCTGCTCGCCATAGCCGGGCAGTCGCTCGGCATCGACGAAGCGCTCCTCCAGTTGCAGCGGCTCCCCATCGGCCTGATGGACGATGAGGCTGTGAAAGGTGGGCGCCCCGACCCGCAGGCCCAGACGCACCGCCACTTTCTCGTCGGCGGCCTGACGTTGCAGCCGGATCACCCGCGCGCTGTACTCGCTGCCCCGCTCGGCGATCTCGTCTGCAATATTGCGAATCGCCAGGAGCGGCGACTCGGTACGCCTGTCGGCCACGAAACTGCCGGATCCGGCGGTGCGCACCAGCCAGCCTTCGGCCACCAGCTCACGCAGCGCCTTGTTCACCGTCATGCGGCTCACGGCAAACTGCTCGCACAGGGCGGCCTCGGTCGGGATCCGGTCGCCCGCCTGATAGTGGCGTTCGCGGATCCCGTCCAGGATGTGCTGCTTTATCTGAAGGTAGAGCGCAGGAGCCACCGGATGGTCCTCAGCGGCGACGATGGGGCGGACGCATGTCCGGCCAGGCGCGATAGACGTCCGGGATCTGGTCAGGGCCGCTGATGCAGAGATCGAGATCGTGCAGCAGGCCATCCTTGATGCCGTAGATCCAGCCGTGCACCGCCAGCTCCTGCCCCTTGCGCCAGGCATTCTGGATGATGGTGGTGTGACAGACGTTGGCGACCTGCTCGGCCACGTTCAGCTCGCACAGGTAGTCGAAGCGCTCGTGCTCATCCTCGATGGCTTCGAGCTGTTCGCCGTATTTGAAGTAGACGTCCTTGATGTTGCGCAGCCAGTTGTCGATGAGACCCAGCTCCTGGTTCTGCATCGCAGCCTTGACCCCACCGCAGCCATAGTGGCCGCAGACGATGATGTGCTTCACCTTGAGCACCTCCACCGCGTATTGCAGCACCGAGAGGCAGTTGAAGTCGGTGTGCACCACCAGGTTGGCGACGTTGCGGTGGACAAAGACGTCCCCCGGCAAGAGCCCCATCAGCTGGTTGGCGGGAACCCGGCTGTCGGAACAGCCGATCCAGAGGTACTCGGGTGCCTGCTGGGCGGACAGGGTAGCGAAGAAATTGGGATCCTCGGCCTTGATCCGTTCCGCCCACTCGCGGTTGTTGGTAAACAAGTCGTTCAACAGTTTCACTTCTGCTCTCCCTACTGTGGCAGTGGCGGCAACATACCATACACAAGGGTAACCAAGGCAAGGCCGACCAGATCCCCGCAAAACAAAAACAGGGCCATCAGGCCCTGCTTCTTACCGGAGGAGGCCGTCAGGCATCCATGGCATCTTTCAGCTTCTTGAGCGCGTTTTTCTCAAGCTGGCGCACCCGCTCGGCCGAGACGCCGTAAGTATCGGCCAGCTCCTGCAGGGTGGTCTTGCTCTCGTCATCGAGCCAGCGGGCACGGATGATGTGCTGGCTGCGCTCGTCCAGGGTCGCCATGGCCGCACTCAGGCGACGGGTGGCATGGCTGTCCCAGTTGTCGTTCTCGATGTTCGCCGCGAGATCGGAAGATTTGTCTTCCAGATAGTGCACCGGCGCGAAGCCACCCTCGTCTTCATCGTCACCGACCAGGTCGAAGGCCTGATCGTAATTGCTCATGCGCGCTTCCATCTCGGTGACGTCGGCAGCGGATACCCCGAGGTCGGCAGCCACGGCCTGCACCTCTTCGTGGTTCAGCCAGCCCAGACGCTTCTTGGACTTGCGCAGGTTGAAGAACAGCTTGCGCTGGGCCTTGGTGGTCGCCACCTTGACCATGCGCCAGTTGCGCAACACATATTCGTGGATTTCGGCCTTGATCCAGTGCACGGCGAAGGAGACCAGACGCACGCCCACGCTCGGGTCGAAGCGTTTGACGGCTTTCATCAGGCCGATGTTGCCTTCCTGCACCAGATCGGCCTGAGGCAGGCCATAGCCGGAGTAGCTCTTGGCCACGTGAACGACAAAACGCAGGTGCGACATAACGAGCTGGCGTGCAGCTTCGAGATCGCCATCCTGCTGCAGACGCATCGCCAGTTCGCGCTCTTCCTCTGCGCTCAGCACAGGGATCGAGTTGACGGCCTGGATATAGCCTTCCAGACTACCTTGCGGAATCAGAGCCATAGTGCGTTGCAATGAAGTTCCCATGTTCTACCTCTTACTTTTCAATCGAATCAGTCTAACACCCTGAGAAGACGTGTCTACCGACCAGGTATCATTCTGCGTGCTGCATCATACATCACCCCAGCATGAACCCGGCCTATCTTAGGCTGACGGCATGAATCATAAATGAACAGTCAAAAAAAAGGGGTCACAGTAAAGGACCCCTGAAAAGTAGCATGCTAAGTCCATTGTTGCGGAGCTCGCAACCTTCACATGCTTGCCAAGTCAGACGAGCAAGGCATAGGGGCCATACCCGTATTCATTCTGCTGCAGTCAATAGACCATTGATAAATCAAAAGGTTCAGAGGATCCACATATGATCCTCGGCGCAGACACCATTCAGATTACTCTGAGAAAGTGGCCCGTGCCAGAAACGGGCCACTCTTTTACTTGATCCAGTTCGCAAAATCCAGCGCTTTAAAATGCTGACAAATTAATCAGGACGGTTCTATGTCGCGAATGTGTCTGTGTACCGAGAACCAGGAGGCGATCAACCCCAGCAGGGCGCCCAGCAGTATGAGATTGAAGCCGTCGAACGCCCCCATCCCCACCAGACGGAAGTTGCTGTTGTAGAGCCCCGCCAGCTCCTTCACCACCCCCTCGCTCCAGATCACCATCACCTCGGTCAGCCACCAGGCCAGCATGCCGCCAATGACCCCGAACCAGATGCCCGTATAGAGGAAGGGACGGTGGATGAAGGCATCGGTCGCTCCCACCAGCTTGAGCACTTCAATCTCGGAACGCTGGTTCAGGATATTCAGGCGCAGGGTGTTGCCCACGATCAGCAACACGGCGGAGAGCAGCAACACCGCGATACCTGTAATGGTGTGGCGCAGCAGGTTCATGATCCCCTGCAACCGGGTCAACCACTGCAGATCCAGCTTGCCCTGCTCGATACCGGGCTCGTTCTCTAGCTTGGCGAGCAGCTCGGCGGCCCCTTCGGGATTCTGCCAGCGCGGATCCGGGATCACGCTCAGCACCGGCGGCAGCGGGTTGCTGTCCAGATAATCCAGGGCATCACCGAAACCGGAGATCTGCCGAAATTCCCTGAGCGCCTCGTCACGGTTCATATAAGTGACGGACTCCACTTCCGGATAGAGCAGGATCCGCTGCTTCATGTCGAGGATGCTCTGCTCCGGCAGATCCTTGCGCAGATAGAGGGAGATCTGGGAGCTGGTCTGCCAGCTCCCCTCTACCACTTCGGCATTCTTCAGCAATACGTGGAAACAGGAAGGCAGCGCCAGACTCACGCCAAGCACTGCCAGGGTCATCAGGGAGGCGAGCGGGTTGCGCCACAGCTCACCCAGGCTGGCAAAGGCCTGACGCACATGATCCACCCCATACATCATCAAACGACGCAACGGCGGCTGTTTATGACGAACAATAGCCATCAGCGATCCTCCCCGGACGAATACATGCGACCCGCCTTGAGGGTCAGGGTGCGGTAGCGCATCCGGGCGATCAGCCCCAGATCGTGAGTGGCAATCAGCACGGAGACGCCGAAGCGGTTGAACTCCTCGAACAGGCGCATGATGTCCATGGAAAGCTGGGGATCCAGGTTGCCGGTCGGCTCGTCCGCCAGCAGCAGGGGGGGTTTGTTGACGATGGCACGGGCGATGCCGACCCGTTGCTGCTCACCACCGGAGAGCATGCGCGGCTGGTAGCGCTCCTTGCCGAGAAGCCCGACCTTGTCGAGCGCCGCCGCCACCCGCTTGTTGATGTCCCCATGGCTGTAGCCATCGATCACCAGGGGCAGGGCGACGTTGTCGAACACGGTACGATCCATCAACAGGCGGTGATCCTGGAAGATCATACCGATCTGGCGGCGCACGTAGGGGATCTGACTGCGCTGGATGTGGCTGACGTCATCGCCGTGGAAGAAGACGCGGCCGTCGGTCGGTCGTTCCATCACGCTGATGAGCTTGAGGAGGGTACTCTTGCCCGCCCCCGAATGGCCGGTCAGGAAGGCCATCTCCCCCTTGCGCAGGTGAAAACTGACCTTTTGCAGCGCTTGATGACCGCCACTGTAGACCTTGCTGACCTTGTCAAAACAAATCATAACGGTTCCCTGAGATTGACAAACCCCGACCGGGATAAAGCATGGGGCGCTCACTCCCCCGTACCGGCACAACACCTAGATGACAACACCGGTCACAACCATGCCACATGTCATCCTTGTCCGGATGAGCCATGCCTGCGCCCTCATAGTGACATACCCCGACCGGAGTCGGGGTATGGAACACATGCTTGTCACGGCCGGGCCGGCTCATGTCAGCCGGATTTATTCTTCGCGGCTGAAGAGCGCCTCGATGAAGTCGTTGGCGACGAACGGGCGCAGATCGTCGATCCCCTCGCCCACCCCGATGTAGCGGATCGGGATCTGGAACTTGTCGGCCACCGCGAAGATGACACCCCCCTTGGCGGTACCGTCCAGTTTGGTGAGGGTGATACCGGTCAGGCCCACCGCCTCGCTGAACAGCTTGGCCTGGCTCAATGCGTTCTGGCCGGTGCCTGCGTCCAGAGTCAGCATGATCTCGTGGGGCGCGGCATCGTCCAGCTTCTTCATCACCCGCACCACCTTCTTGAGCTCCTCCATCAAGTTGCTCTTGTTCTGCAGGCGGCCGGCGGTATCGGCGATCAGCACGTCAGCCCCGCGGGAGCGGGCAGCCTCGATGGCGTCATAGATGACGGAGGCGGAGTCGGCACCGGTGTGCTGGGCAATCACCGGAATGTTGTTGCGCTGACCCCACACCTGCAGCTGCTCGACCGCAGCGGCACGGAAGGTATCGCCAGCGGCCAGCATTACGCTCTTGCCCTCGGCCTGGAACTGTTTGGCCAGCTTGCCGATGGTGGTGGTCTTGCCGACGCCGTTCACACCGACCATCAGGATGACGTAAGGCTTCTTGCTGGTGTCGATCACCAGGGGCTGCTCGACCTTGGCCAGCATCTCGCCCATGTCCTGTTTGAGCAGACCGTAGAGCGCCTCGGCGTCCTTGAGCTGCTTGCGGTCCGCGTGCTGTACCAGCCCCTCGATGATGCGGGTGGTGGTGTCGACGCCAAGATCGGCGGTCAGCAGCTGGGTCTCCAGCTCTTCGAACAGATCGTCATCGATCTTCTTGCCGCTGAACAGGCCGAAGAAACCGGAACCGATATTCTCCCTGGTACGCACCAGGCTGCGTTTGAGGCGGGCAAAGAAGCCCTCCCGCTGCGGCTTCTCCTGAGTGTCGTCGTCCACCTTGGCGGCCAGCGGCAGAGCGGCCAGCGCGGCGGCCTCAGCCTCCATCGCGGCGACCAGACGCAAATCTTCCGCTCTCTGGGCCTCTTTGGCGACACGAGCGTCCTCGGCAGCCTGAGCTTCGGCGGCAATACAAGCCTCTTCCGCAGCGCGAGCTTCGGCGGCAATACGAGCTTCTTCTGCTGCACGGGCTTCGGCAGCGATGCGAGCTTCTTCTGCAGCGCGAGCCTCGGCGGCAATACGGGTCTCTTCTGCAGCGCGAGCTTCGGCGGCAATACGGGCTTCTTCTGCGGCGCGAGTCTCGGCGGCGATGCGAGCCTCTTCCGCAGCGCGGGTCTCGGCAGCAATACGGGCCTCTTCTGCAGCGCGAGCCTCGGCGGCAACACGAGCCTCTTCCGCAGCGCGAGCTTCGGCGGCAACACGGACCTCTTCTGCGGCTCGGGCTTCGGCGGCAACACGAGCCTCTTCCGCAGCGCGAGCTTCGGCGGCAACACGGGCCTCTTCTGCAGCGCGAGCCTCGGCGGCAATACGGGTCTCTTCTGCAGCACGAGCCTCGGCGGCAATACGGGCCTCTTCTGCGGCGCGGGCTTCGGCGGCAACACGAGCCTCTTCCGCAGCGCGAGCTTCGGCGGCAACACGGGCCTCTTCCAAAGCGCGGGCTTCGGCGGCGACAATGGCTTCTTCTGCGACCTGAGCTTCGGTTGAGATCAAGGCCTCATTGACGATGACGGGCTCAAGCTCGCCCTCCGGCTCTTCCACAACCAGAGGGCCTTCGTCAGGGCCGCTCAGCAGCGCTTCGGGCTTGGCGGCGGGGGCATCAGCCGGGGCAACATCGGCGACAGGCGCGGGAACAGCGGCGGCCTCCGACTCGACTACCGCCGGGGTAGCGTCGGGCGCCTGCGATGGAACGGCCTCAGCCTCTTCTTTCTTGCGGCCGAAACCCAGCCAGGAAAACAAACCTTTTGCCATCTAAAAATACTCACATCAAAGGCTGACTGCTAAGATAGCCGTCCCTCGGCGGGTCGGCATAAAAATGAACCGCCTTATACTATCACTTTATTTTCTGACGACGAAACGCGATGCCCAGAGTGAAATCCAGCCGTAACAGCCCGAGCAAGAGCCCGGCCCCCCAGGGGCGAGCGGGCGTGGTACGAATCATCAGCGGCCAATGGAAGGGGCGCAAACTCCCCGTCAGGGATGTGGAAGGGCTCAGACCCACCACGGATCGCGTCAAGGAGACCATCTTCAACTGGCTGGCTCCCCACGTGCGCGGTACCCGCTGTCTGGATCTGTTCGCCGGCAGCGGCGGGCTGGGGCTGGAAGCCTTGTCCCGCTATGCCGAACAGGTCACCCTGATCGAGATGGACAGAGGCGCCGCCGACCAGCTCAAGAAGAACCTGACGACCCTGGGCAGCAGCCAGGGGCAGGTGATCCAGGCTGATGCCGTGAGCTGGCTGCAAGGCCCGGCCACGCCGTTCGATCTGGTCTTTCTGGACCCACCGTTTCGTCGCGAGCTGCTGCCCCAGGTGTGCGAGCTGCTCGAGCAGCGCGGCTGGCTGGCATCCGATGCCCTCATCTATCTGGAGCGGGAAAAAGAGATGGCCGATCTGGCGCTGCCCGCCAGCTGGAAACTACTCAAGGACAAGCAGGCGGGTCAGGTCTGCTATCAGCTCTATCTGCGGGACACCAAGCATGACGCTGCTGTTTAAAGGGGAGATGGGCACAGTCCCCTTCTCCGTCAATTTGGACAACGGCTCAAGGACAAGCAGGTCGATCACATCAGGCCTGCTATCAACTCTATGTACGGGAGGTAAACGATGAAGCGGGTGTTTAATCTGTTGGCGATGGGGGTGCTGCTGTTCTTCTGGTTCGGTGTGGCACTCGCCCTGCTGGGCACCCTGCCGGGCAAACTGAACGGCTTTCTGCCGGTGTGCGGCGTCATCGTGATATTGATGCACTGGGTACAGGCCAGCATGATCAAGGCGGCCTGCAAACCCTACTTCGCGGTCACTCGTCTCGAATTCACCCAGGTGCTGATCTTCGGGGTGTTCGGCATGATGGATATCCGCACCAAGCTGCAGGCCATCATAGACGCCAGGAAGAAGGGAGAGACTCCCCCCAGGGCCGACTAGGCCACCCCCGGCCCGACCAGAAGGAGTGATTCGTCACTCCTTTTGCGTTTTTCCGAGGCTGATTCCCAGCTTGATGGAGAGAGCGGCGAGCAGCAGCAGCATGGCAATGAGGGAGAAGAAGTTGCTGCCAAGCTCGGGGTACTGCACCTTGACCAGGGCAGAATGGCCGAACACGCCGATAAAGAAGCAGAGCAGGATGCAGCTGGGTGTGTTGCCCACCATGGGCTCATGGCGATAGTGCTGATAGAGCTGGCTGGCCGCCAGCAACAGGGCGATGAGGGGGTAGAAGGAGAAGGGGACGACCGACTCCGTCAAGGCCGACAGAAAGGCATCGCCACAGATACCGATCAGCAGGGCCAGCACCAGGGGCTTCTTCGGAATCGCGTTCGGTTCATGCATGAGGCTGTCCATCCTTGCGTTATGTGAGAGATTCGTGGCGCTTGCGGTTCTGCACCTCGGCGCCCATGGCGATCATCCGCAACTGGCTGATGGTGCGCTCCGACAGTGCCTTGCACTCTTCCGGAGTCATGTCGAGGGCGTCTGCACCGGCGCTGAAGACGATGGTCACCATGGCCTCGGCCTGGATATAGGCCTCTTCCCGTGGCGCCTGCGTGGTGGCTTCCAGATAATCGGTCAGCTCGGCGATGAAGTGCTGGATCTCCCGGGCCACCGCCTGACGGAATGCAGCCGAGGTGCCGGAGCGCTCGCGCAGCAGCAGCCGGAAGATGTTCGGGTTGTTTTCGACGAATTCCATGAAGGTCTGCACCGAGGTGCTGATGACGCTGCCACCACCGGCAATGCGCTGGCGCGCCTGGCGCATCAGTTGGCGCAGGGTCAGCCCTCCCTCGTCCACCAGCGTCAGCCCCAGCTCTTCCATGTCCCGAAAGTGGCGATAGAAGGAGGTCGGCGCTATGCCCGCCTCTCTGGCCACTTCCCGCAGGCTGAGGTTGGAGAAACTGCGGTTGGCGCAGAGTTGACTGAACGCCGCCTCGATCAGCGTACGCCGGGTTTTTTCTTTTTGTTGCGCGCGAATACCCACGAAAACAGTCACCTTGAGATTAGCGAGGCCAGATGATAACCCGAAGGCGGGGCCGGGATCAGGTTTGTCTCCGACTTTTTTACCATTGACCCGCATTCCGGCTCAATGGAGAATAGTGAACAGCTGTTCGCTGAAAGGAGCCGAGTGAAATGGACCGCCCCCCGATCATCATGACCAACACCCTGCTGTTCGCCCTCTCCGGGCTCACGGCACTGATAGCGGTCCCCTGGTATGGACTGAGCCAGGGCTACGACCTCTGGCAGTGGCTCTGCTTCCTGCTGCTGTTCTGCTATTGCGGCATCTCCATCACCGCCGGCTACCACAGGCTCTGGTCCCACA
The DNA here is from genome assembly GCF_027705325.1 of Aeromonas sp. QDB18. Classification (NCBI taxonomy): domain Bacteria; kingdom Pseudomonadati; phylum Pseudomonadota; class Gammaproteobacteria; order Aeromonadales; family Aeromonadaceae; genus Aeromonas; species Aeromonas sp. QDB18. The sequence goes on along the minus strand of NZ_JAPDBQ010000095.1, from coordinate 1,038 downwards.
AGTCCTACAAGGCGCACCCGGCCCTGCAATGGATCTTCGCCATCGGAGGCGCGCTCGCCCTGCAAAACTCGGCGCTGCACTGGTCCTCGGATCATCGCCGCCACCACCGCCACGTGGATGACAACCAGAAGGATCCCTACAGTGCGGGTCGCGGCTTCTGGTACTCCCACATCGGCTGGATGCTGCGGGAATACCAGCGCGATACCTACCACGACTACAGCAATGTACGCGACCTGCAAAACAACCCCGTGGTCGCCTTCCAGCACAGGCACTATCTCGCCCTGGCTCTGGTCACCAACATCGGCATTCCGCTGCTGCTCGGCCTCCTGCACGGGGATTTGCTCGGCATGATGCTGCTGGCCGGGGTGCTGCGCATGGTGATGACCCATCACACCACCTTCTTCATCAACTCCCTGGCCCACATCTGGGGCAGCCAGCCGTTCACGGATCGCAACAGCGCCCGGGACAACGGCATCCTGGCCTTCTTCACCTTTGGCGAGGGCTATCACAACTTCCATCACCTGTTCGAGAACGACTACCGCAACGGCATTCAGTGGTGGCAGTTCGATCCCACCAAGTGGCTGATCCGCACCGCCGCCTGGTGCGGGCTCGCCAAAGACCTGAGATCCTGCCCGGAGGAACGCATCGAGCAGGCCAGGCTGGAGATGCAACTCAAGCGCGCCCAGGCCAGAGTGCACCAGCAGGACGACAGGGAACGCTGGCAGGCACTGCTGCAGGAGGAGTACGACAAGCTGAGCCTGCAGATCCAGCACTACTATGCCAGCCGCAAGTCACTGCTGGAGCAGCGCAAGCGCACAGCCCTCGCACGCTACGACAGGCTCAGGCTGCAACTGGAGTACCGCACATTGCGAGACGGTTTCCTCGTTGCCAAGCGCAACTGGAGTCGTCTGCTGGCGGGCCTCGCCTGATCGCCGAGACATCACGCAAAAGACCGCCAGCAGGCGCAATGCTGTTCACTTAAGAGAATTTGAGTTCCAGTCCACGTAGTATCAGGGCTAAAAATGAGGGAGGCATGAT
>NZ_JAPDBQ010000094.1:0-16467 GCF_027705325.1 Aeromonas sp. QDB18 | reverse complement strand
GCCTGCACATCGGCCTGGAAGCACTTTATTGCCGATGTGGAGCGGGTGATGTCACTTTGTAGCCGAGATTGGATAAAGCTGACCTAATGTTTAATCCGATTGGTATGACTTGCCACTGGCAACTTTGTCCCGGTCTGTTGTTCCTTGTGCTTGAGCCGGACTTTGTCCGTCTCTGCGTCCGTTATGCCACTAACAAGAAGCCCAGTCGACAGACTGGGCTTTTTTTCGTCTCCACGGTCTCCTCTTCGATCTTCGCAGCAGAAGCATTGCCTTCTTGAGCCGTGAGCTTGCTAGTAATAGACGCAGAGCCAGACGGTTGTCTCGGTCGGATGGGTCCACTCCACCCTGTGCTGAAGGTGCGCCGGGATGTTGATGTAATCCCCCGGCCCCAGATGGACGCGTTCCTGTACCCCGGTATCCGGTGTGATGAAGACCAGGATGGCCTCTCCCTGCACCAGCAATACCCATTCGTGTTCATCCTGATCGAACCACTCTCCGGTAGGGGTCTGCTGCCCCTGGGAGAGGATGCGCTCGATACGAACATTGTTGGTACTGACCAGATCCGCGAACACTTCACTGGGCAGGGGGGAGGGGATCTGGCCAAGCAGGTTGCCTGTGTGCATGGGCTTCTCTCCGGTAGATGGGAACGTGGCTAGCTAAGAGTGTAGAAGCTTGGGATGGGCCGCTCTCATGGAAAATGAGGCCTCCAACGAGCCCTTTTATGAAAAACTTCGGGGATATGGAGGCTTATCCGCTGCAATCTCGCCAAATTTTTGCTATTTTGCGCGCCAGCAAGCAAACGATTTCCTTCACACTTTCAGGATGAACTATGGCAACGCAACAAGCGACGGCCCGCGCCGGCAATGGCGGGTTTCTGGATTCCTATTTCTCCATCAGCCAGCGTGGCAGCACGGTGCGACAGGAGCTGCTGGCCGGGTTGACCACCTTCCTGGCGATGGTCTACAGCATCATCGTCGTGCCGAACATGCTGGGCGCAGCCGGTTTTGAGCAGGGCCCGGTGTTTGTGGCCACCTGCCTGATCGCCGCCTTCGGTTCCCTGCTGATGGGGCTCTGGGCCAAGCTGCCGATGGCCATCGGTTGTGCCATCTCTCTCACCGCCTTTACCGCCTTCAGCCTGGTGCTGGGGCAGGGGCTGAGCATTCCGGTCGCGCTGGGTGCCATCTTCCTGATGGGGGGGCTGTTCACCCTGATCAGCGTCACCGGCGTGCGCCAGTGGATCCTGGACAACCTTCCCTCCGGCATCGCCCACGGTACCGGCATCGGTATCGGCCTGTTCCTGCTGCTGATCGCCACCAACGGGGTCGGCATGGTGATCAAAAATGAAGGGGCGGGCCTGCCGGTGCAGCTCGGCGAGATCACCGCCTTCCCGGTCATCATGACGGTGCTGGGTCTGGCTGCCATCTTCGGCCTGGAGCGCCGCAAGGTGCCGGGCGGTATCCTGATGGTGATCATCGCCATCTCCATCCTCGGCCTCATCTTCGATCCGAAAGTAACCTGGCAGGGCTTCTTCGCCATGCCGAGCCTGAGTGGCGAGAATGGCTCCCTGGTGGGCAGCATGGATCTGCTGGGCGCCCTCAATCCGGTGGTGATTCCGACCGTGTTGGCGCTGGTGATGACCGCCGTGTTTGACGCCACCGGCACCATCCGTGCCGTGGCCGGTCAGGCTGGCCTCATCAACGAGCGTGGTCACATCATCAGCGGTGGCAAGGCCCTGACTGCGGACTCCGTCAGCAGCATGGTGGCTGGCGCCGTCGGCGGTGCTCCGGCTGCCGTCTATATCGAGTCTGCCGCAGGGACTGCGGCCGGTGGCAAGACAGGCCTGACCGCCACTCTGGTCGGCGTGCTCTTCCTACTGATGATCTTCCTCTCCCCGCTGAGCTATCTGGTACCGGCCTACGCCACCGCACCGGCCCTGATGTATGTGGGCCTGCTGATGCTGGGCAACGTCACCAAGCTGGACTTCAACGACTCGGTCGATGCCCTTTCCGGCATGCTGTGCGCCGTCTTCATCGTGCTCACCTGCAACATCGTCACCGGCATCATGCTGGGCTTCGTGGCCCTGGTGGTCGGCCGCCTGTTTGCCGCCGAGTGGAAGAAGCTCAACATCGGCACCGTCATCATCGCTGTGGCCCTGGTGATCTTCTACGCCGGTGGCTGGGCCATCTAATCCTCACGCTATCGAGAAGGGCCCTGCGGGGCCCTTTTTCATGGCTGTGAGGCGGCTAACACTTTCCCGGATCTTCCCCATCCGCTCGTTTCAGATTGAAACGTCAGGCTTCGTTTGTTGTTTCAGATCCGAACCGAAATCCCTGTCATTTTTATCCCCCTATGGCTCGCTAGACTGGCTGCATCAACCATCTGTCCACCCGTATGGTGGCAAGCCAAGGAGTGAGCCATGAAGAAGCTGATCAACGCTGTCGATGCCGTGGTCCGTGAACAACTGATGGGGATGGCTGCTGCCCACCCCGAGCTCAAGGTGCGAATCGAACCCCACTACATCACCCGCGCCGATTCCCCCGTGACGGGCAAGGTGGCGCTGGTCTCCGGTGGCGGCAGCGGCCACGAGCCCATGCACGGTGGCCTGGTGGGTAAAGGAATGCTGGATGGTGCCTGCCCCGGCGAGATCTTCACGTCCCCGACCCCGGATCAGATGTACGAGTGCGGTCAGGCCGTCGACGGCGGCGCCGGCGTGCTGTTTCTGGTGAAGAACTACACCGGCGACGTGCTCAACTTCGAGACTGCGGTCGAGCTGCTTCACGGTGACGGGGTCAAGGTGGGCTTCGCCCTCATCGATGACGACGTGGCGGTGAAGGACAGCCTCTACACCGCTGGCCGCCGCGGGGTTGCCACGACAGTGCTGTGCGAGAAGCTGGTCGGTGCCGCCGCCGAGGCGGGCTACGATCTGGCGCGCTGCGAGGCGCTGGCCCGTCGCATCAACAACCAGAGCCGCACCATAGGCGTGGCCATGCATGCCTGCACCGTCCCTGCTGCCGGCAAGCCCTCCTTCACCCTGGCGGACAACGAGGTGGAGTTCGGCGTCGGTATCCACGGCGAGCCGGGCATCGAGCGCCGTCCCTTCACCGACCTCAACGCCCTGGTGGACGACATGTTCAAGGAGCTGACCGACAACAGCTCCTATGGCCGCACCCTGCGCCACTGGGACAGAGCCACCGGCAGCTGGCAGGAAGAGCACACCTTTATCGAGCCGCTCAATGGGGGTGACCGGGTCATCGTCCTGGTCAACAGCCTCGGCGGCACCCCTGTCTCCGAGCTCTACGGCGTCTATGGTCGCCTCGCCACCCTGTGTGAAGAGGCGGGCATCCACCTGGTGCGCAACCTCATCGGCCCCTACTGCACCTCTCTCGACATGACCGGCATCTCCATCACCCTGCTCAAGGTGGATGACGAGCTGATGACCCTGTGGGATGCCCCCGTTCACACCCCGGCCCTGCGGCGCGGCTGCTGAGGAATATTCATGTTAAGCAAGCATCAGATCGTCAACTGGCTGCTCGACTGCGAGCACATCTTCACCGAGCAGCGTGACTACCTCACGGCGCTGGATACCGACATCGGCGACGGCGACCACGGCCTCAACATGCAGCGCGGCTTTGCCAAGGTGGCGGAGAAGCTGCCCGCGGTGGCGGACAAGGACATCGGCCAGGTTCTCAAAACCACCGGTATGACGTTGCTCTCCTCGGTCGGTGGCGCCAGCGGACCCCTCTACGGCACCTTCTTCATCCGGGCCGCGGCCAGCAGCGATGCCTGCCAGAGCCTGACCCTCGGCCAGCTCGGCAAGATGCTGAGCGACGGGGTGGAGGGGATCGTCTCCCGCGGCCGCGCCGAGCCGGGTGACAAGACCATGTGCGACGCCTGGTGGCCCGCTCTGGCCGCCCTGCAGCAGGCGGAACAACAGGGCCTGCCGCTCCCCGAGGCGCTGGACAAGGCGGTGGCTGCCGCCGCAGCGGGCACCGAGGCCACCATCCAGATGCAGGCTCGCAAGGGGCGCGCCAGCTATCTTGGTGAGCGCAGCATCGGCCATCAGGATGCGGGGGCCACCTCGACCCTGCTGCTGCTGACCGCCCTGCGTGACAGAGCGAGGTTGTGACATGATCGGCATCGTAGTGGTCTCTCACAGCGCCATGCTTGCGGCCGGTTTGAAAGCCCTGGCCGATCAGCTGGGCAGCCCGGCGAAACTGTTGCTGGCGGCCGGGGTCGATGACCCCGCCCATCCCATCGGCACCGACGCCATCGCCGTGATGAGTGCGATGGAAGAGGCGGATGACGGCAGCGGGGTGCTGGTGCTGATGGACTTGGGCAGCGCCCTCCTGAGCGCCGAGACCGCCCTTGAACTGCTGCCCCCCGAGCTGAGCGCCCGGGTGCGGCTCAGCCCCGCTCCGCTGGTCGAGGGCACTCTGGCGGCGGTGGTGGCCGCTGGCGCAGGCCTGACGCTGGACGAGGTAGCCGCCGAGGCGCTTGGCGCCCTGGGCCCGAAACAGGGAATGCTGCCTGCCAGTGCGGCGCAGGCCACCACCGAGACAGCTCCCGTTGCCGACGACGGCTGGCTGCGCTGCGAGGTGGTGGTCGATAACCCCCACGGCCTGCATGTGCGCCCCGCCGCCCGGCTGGTCGCGGCACTCAAGCCCTTTGCCGCTGAACTCAGGCTGCAAAAGGGGGAGAAAGAGGCGAATCCCCGCAGCCTGAGCCGGCTCGCCATGCTCGATGTGCGCCAGGGGGACAGGCTCATCCTGCTGGCGCGAGGGGAGGATGCCGGGGCGGCGCTGAGCTGCTTCCAGCAACTGGCGCGGGATCGCTTCGGCGACTGAAACATTCCCCCATCCGGGCCCCGTCACGACGGGGCCCGCTTGTTTGAGGGGCGTTCTGGTCAGTGATGGTAGTCGGCGGGATCGATGTCGAGCAGTTTGAGTCGCCGCCAGAGGGTGGTGCGGCTGATCCCGAGCTGGCGCGCCATCTGGCTGACCTGGCCCTTGCTGGCACGGGCGGCCCGCAGGATCGCCTGATGCTCCAGCTCCGCCAGGGTGAGCAGCGGCTGTCCCACCACCTCGTCCGCCAGCAGGCAATGACCATGGCGGATGGCGGCCGGGAGCGCCCGGGGCGGGATCTGTGCCTCACTGCAATGCAGCAGGGCATACTCGATGGCGCTGCGCAGCTCCCCCAGGTTGCCGGGCCAGGGGTAGGCTAGCAGGCAGTCGAGGGCGTCAGGGGTGAACTGGCGCCCCGGCCCGCCCCCCTGCACCGCCAGGTGCTGGCGGATGAGGCCGGGCAGATCGGCGCTGCGCTCCCGCAGGCTCGGCAGCCAGAGTTCGCACCCTTGCAGCGCATAGAGCAGCTGGCGACCGAATCCCCCCTCCTGCACCCGCTGCTCCAGCGGGGCGCTGCTGGTCGCGATGATCCTCACCCTGAGGGGCAGGATGCGGGCGGAGTCGAAGCGCTGGATGCGCCCCGTCTTGAGCAGTTGCAACAGGGCGGCCTGCATGGGGGCGGGCAGGCACTCCACCTGCTCCAGCACCAGGCTGCCACCGTGAGCCAGCTCGAACTTGCCGGCCCGCTCCTGCCCCGCCTCGTCGGACCCCATGAGTTCCAGCGCCATCCGCTCCCTCGGCCATGCCTGGCAGTTGAAGATGACCAGGGGGCCGGCGGCTCGCTCGCTGCCAAAGTGGATGGCCTCCGCCAGTTGGGCCTTGCCCACCTCCTCTTCCCCTCGCAGCAGGACGGGGCCCTGTCCCCTGGCCGCCTGGCGGGCGTGGCGAAGCAGTTTGCGCATGGCGCTAGACTCCCCCACCAGGGCGGAGAGCTCGGGCACCGTCTGGCGCAGTTGATGAATGGCGCGCAGCCGATCGGTGGGATGGAGCAGGACGATGAAGCTGACCCCGTCCGGCCCCGGCAGGGGCTTGAGGCTCACCAGGGCGTCGATGAAGGCCTCGCCCCGGGTTTCCCGCCGCTCCAGCGTCACCTCCACATGGCTCAGGGGGGTCATCTCCGCGATGGCCAGACGCAGGCGCTGGGGCATCAGCAGATGGTGATCGAGGGGCTGGCCCAGGCAGACAGCCGGGTCGAGTTGCAGCCGACTGGCCGCCAGGGCGTTGAGGTAGCGCAGCCGCCCCTGGGGATCCCAGGCCAGCACGCCGTCTTCCATGCCATCCAGCAGGGCATAGAGCTCGCTCAAGTGGTGCTGGGACTCCTGCATCAGGCGCTCCATCTGCAGCAGATTGGCCATCTCACGGCCGGCGCTGACGGTGAGCGCGAGATCTCCCGGCGCGGCCTCTTCCACCCGGCAGATCAGGGCCACGATCGCCACCTGGCGACCGGTGCTGTTGTAGACGGGGCTGGCACAGCAGTGCCAGGGGTGCAGACTCTGGTTGAAGTGTTGGGGACCGCTGACGCAGAGCGGCACCCCCTCCAGGGCCGCCAGGTTGACGGCATTGGTGCCGATGCGTCCCTCGCTGAAAAACGCGCCTGGGCCAAAACCGAGTGCCGCCAGCGCCTGCAGGGTATCGGGGTGGCCGGTCCGGGCCAGCAGGCAACCGCTCTCGTCTGTGAGCAGCAGGACGCAGGGGCGCCCCTCCATGAACTCGTAGAGATCCTCCAGCGCCATCTCGCCGGTGGTGAGCAGGTCCCGTTTGCGCTGGCGCAGGCTCTCCAGGGTCTGCCCTCTGGCGCAGTGGGGAGGATGCCAGAGGGACGCGCTGGTCTGGTGGGCACAGCGCAGCCAGGAGGCCTGCAGGTGCTCGGGCCAGGACGAGAGGGGCTGGGGGACGGATGGCATGGTCACGGCGATATCCGGCAAAAGGGAAGAGGCCATTTAATCACCCTTGCCGCCCCGATTCAGTGACCGCTCTCAGAGTGTCGCGTCCTTGCCCCGGGTGGCAGCCTCTGCAGCAAACTGCTGCTGGAGCCATTGGCTCACCGCCCGGCACTGGGGACTGCCTTCGCTCTCCTGATGGATCAGCATGTTCCAGTTCGGCCCGGCCACCCGGTGGGACGAGAGGGGCAGCAGCCACCCCTGTCGGCGTGCGTCGCGAGAGAGCAGCTCGCTCGCCAGCGCCACCCCGAGCCCGGCGCTGGCCGCATCCTGCAACAAGCCGGGATCGGAAAAGTTGAGCCCCTGGGTCTGCAGGTGCAGATCGTCGCCGCCCTTGAGGGTCCAGTGGTGCCAGTCCATCTCCCGCTCCCCGTGCAGGGTGGTGCGTTCCTGCGCGGGCTGTGCCAGCACGGCCGGGCTCGCCACCGGCAGCAGCCGATCCGCCAGCAGCGGCTGATGGCGGCATTCCGCCTGGGGAGCCAGCCCCCAGCGCAGCGAAATGTCGATGGTCTGCTCGGCCATGTTCGGCGTGTCGTCGCTGGTGAACAGCCAGAGATCGATGCCCGGATGCTGGCGGTGAAGGTCGGCCAGCCGGGGCAGCAGCCAGAGGCGGGCGATGGCGGTACTGGTGTTGAGCACCAGCTGGTTCGGCTTGCGGTACTGCTCGAGGCGCTGTATTCCCACCGCCAGTTGCAGCAGCACTTGCTGGGTCGTCTCCAGCAGATCCTGGCCCGCGTCGGTCAGGGCGACGGAACGTCCCTGGCGGTGAAACAGAGGCTGGCCAAGCAGCTCCTCCAGCGAGCGGATCTGCTGACTGATGGCAGACTGGGTGAGGTGCAGCTCCTGGGCCGCCTGATGAAAGCTGCCGAGCCTGGCCGCCGCCTCGAAGCCGCGCAGCACGTTGAGAGGGGGCCAGTGTTTGAACATCATTGATTAGCTCTGCTTATCACTTTTATCGAAAATCGATCGTTTGTTACCCATCATAGGGGCGAATAGTCTATTCCCATCGTCAACAACCTTAATAGTACCTAATCAGAGAGGCTGAGATGCGCGAGCAGGGAATGAGGGCTGTGGGCTGGTTCATGCCAGCGGAGTGGTGCCGGCACGCGGCGACCTGGATGGTCTGGCCGCACAACAAGGCGCTGTGGGAAAACGGCTGGGGCGTAACCCTGCCCCAGGTCCAGCAGGACTTCGCCCGGGTGGTCAATGCCATCGCCCGCTTCGAACCGGTGAACCTGGTGGTGGATCCCGCCGCACAGGCCGAGGCTCGCGCCCTGTGCGGCGACGGGGTGCGCTTCATTCCCCTGCCGGTGGATGACAGCTGGTGCCGTGACTCCGGCCCCACCTTCATCTGCCATCCCGAGCTTGGCACCGCCGGGATCAGCTGGCGTTTCAACGCCTGGGGCGGCAAGTCGGCCCACGGTCTGGATGAGGGGCTGGCGCGGCGCGTTCTCAACAGCCTGGAGCTGGAGTGCATCGGCAGCTTCCTCGCCAACGAAGGGGGCGCCATCCATGTGGATGGGGAGGGCACCCTGATCACCACGGAGTCGGTGCTGCTCAACAGCAACCGCAACCCCGGCATGACCAAAGTGGAGATCGAACGGATCTTCAGCCGCCTGCTCGGCATCGAGAAGACTATCTGGCTGCCGGGGGATCCGGACCACGTCACCGGCGACATGACGGACGGTCATGTGGACGGGGTCTGCGCCTTCAGCCGCCCCGGTCACCTGCTGGTGGACGCTACCCTGGACGGGCACTCCACCTATGGCCGCGTGGTGCGGGAGAATCGCCGAGCCCTGGCCCTGGCCACCGATGCGAGAGGTCGCTCCTTCGAGTGCCTCGAGCTGTTCGAGGCGAGCGAGGCGGTGGACGCCGAGGCGGAGGTGTTCTGCGCCTCCTACACCAACTTCTACATCGCCAACGGCGCCATCATCATGCCCGCCTATGGCGTAGGCGCGGACGAGGCGGCGGGGGAGGTACTGAGGCGCGCCTTCCCGAACAGGCAGCTGGTGCCGGTGCGCATCAACCAGTTGGCCCACGGCGGGGGCGGCATTCACTGCATCACCCAGCAGCAGCCGGCCTGGCCGGTGCAGGGGTAAGCGTTTGGATCGGCCTCGTCAGGCGTCTGCGAGGCCTCATGACGGGATCAGGGAGGAGAGATTCATGAACAAGGTCGTCGCCACCACACAATTCGCTTGCAGCTGGGAGCTGGAGCGCAATCTGGACACAGCGGCGAGCCTGGTACGGGAAGCCGCCGCCAGGGGGGCCAACCTGGTGCTGTTGCAGGAGCTTTTCGCCACCCCCTATTTCTGCATCGAGCAATACCACGGCCATCTGGCGCTGGCGGAGTCGTTCGAGCAGAGCCGGGTGTTGCGCCGTTTCTCGGCCCTGGCGCGGGAGCTGGGGGTGGTGCTGCCCATCAGCTGGTTCGAACGTGCCGGCAATGCCTACTTCAACTCCCTGGCGATGGCGGATGCGGATGGTCGCCTGCTCGGGGTCTATCGCAAGACCCATATCCCGAACGCCATCGGCTATCAGGAGAAGGAGTATTTCAGCCCGGGGGATACGGGGTTCAGGGTCTGGGACACGGCCGCCGGCCGCATCGGGGTCGGCATCTGCTGGGATCAGTGGTTCCCGGAGGCGGCCCGCGCCATGGCGCTGCAGGGGGCCGAGCTGCTGCTCTATCCCACCGCCATCGGCTCGGAGCCGGGGGCAGAGGGGCTCGATTCCCGGGATCACTGGCAGCTGACCCAGCGCGGCCATGCCGCCGCCAACATCATGCCGGTGATCGCCGCCAACCGGGTGGGCCACGAGGTGGCGACCCGGGATCCCGCGTTGCAGATGCGCTTCTATGGCTCCTCCTTCATCACGGATCACAAGGGGGCCCTGCTGGCCGAGGCGGACAGGGATACCCCGGGCGTGCTGGTGCGGGAGCTGGATCTTGCCGCCATGGCCGAGGAGCGGCTGACCTGGGGCATCTACCGGGATCGTCGCCCCGAGATGTATGGCGCCTTGCTGAGCCTGGACGGACGCAGCCATCGGGGAGGGCGTCTATCATGAGCGCCTTGACCAAGATAGCCACGGCACTGGCCCTGCTGCTGGGTCTGGGGGCCCAGGCCGCAGAAGGGGCGGGGGAGGCGACAGAGGAGAAGGTGCTGCGCCTCTACAACTGGTCCGATTATTTCGCCCCCGATACCCTGAGCGAGTTCACCCGGGAGACCGGGATCCGGGTCATCTACGACGTGATGGACAGCAGCGAGACCCTGGAGGCCAAGCTGATGGCGGGTCGCAGCGGGTATGACCTCATCTTCCCGGGGGACACGGTAGCGGAGCGGCTGATGCGGGCGGGCAGTCTGCAGCCCCTCGACAAGGGCAAGCTGCAACACCTGGGGGACATAGACCCCGGCCTGGCGCGGTTGCAGCAGGCCTACCCCCATGCGAAGGAGGCGGTGGTGCCCTACACCTGGGGCACCATAGGGCTCACCTACAACGCGGACGCCATCCGGCAGAGGATGCCGGATGCCCCGGTCAGCAGCCTGGACATGCTTTTCAAGCCAGAGCTGGCGGCGAAATTTGCAGATTGCGGCATCTCGGTCATCGACTCCCCGGACGAGATGCTGGCGGTGGTGCTGCACTATCTTGGGCGGGATCCCCGAAGCGGCAAGGCGGACGATCTGGAGGCGGCCCTGGCCCTGCTCAAGGGGATCAAGCCCTATATCCGCAAGTTCCAGTCCCAGCCGGTGACCCAGCTGGTGAACGGGGATCTCTGTCTCTCCCTGGGCTACAGCGGCGACATGACCCAGGCCAGGCGCGCCGCCGCCGAGGCGGGCAAGCGGGTCGACTTCGAATACCGATTGCCGAAGGAGGGGAGCACCATCTGGATGGACACCATGGCGATCCCGGCGGATGCCCCCCATCCTGACTATGCCTATGCCTTTATCAACTTCGTGATGCGCCCGGCCAACATGGCGGCCATCACCAACAGCACCGGCTATCCGACTGCCAGTGCCAAGGCCAGACCCATGGTGGATGCCACCATGACGGCCAACCCGGATATCTACCTGGACGAGGCCAGCTACCAGCGGCTCATTCCGGGTCTGGATATAGCACAATCCCAGATGCGTGCCCGCATGCGAGCCTGGACTCGCTTCAAGAGCAGCCTCTGAACCCAGGAGTAGAACGATGTTTTCCCGACGCCACGTATTGAAACAGCTGGTTGCCCTTGGCGCCATTGCCGGGTTTGGCAGCCTGCCCGGTGCCCGCGCGGCCTTCGCCGCCGGCGAACCCGGCGCCGCCGCTCGCTACCACATGCCGGAGGAGTCCTCCCCCCAGGCCCTGGTGTGGGTGGCCTTCGGGGCCACCAGCGAGATCTGGGGTCGCCACTACAAGGAGGTGCAGGCCACCATAGGGCGGCTGGTGCAGGCCATGGTGCCCTACACCCGGGTCAACGTGCTCTGCCACGAGGATGACGAGGCGCTGGCGCGCCAGTTGTGCGGCGAGCGCAACACCCACTTCGTCCACGCCGAGATGGATGACATCTGGCTGCGGGATACCGGCGGCGTCTTCGTGCAGGACGAGCAGGGAGGGCTCGGTCTGATGGACTTCAACTTCAACGGCTGGGGTGACAAGCAGGAGCACAGCCATGACGCCAGGGTCGCCGCCCTGGTGGGCCGGCAGACGGATGCCTATTACCTGCAGAGCGAGCTCATCGGTGAGGGGGGCGGCATCGAGGTGGACGGCAACGGCACCGCCATCATGACCGAGAGCAGCTGGATCAACAGCAACCGTAACCCCGGCCTCACCAAGGCGCAGGTGGAGGCGGAGCTCAAGGCCAATCTGGGGCTGCGCAAGATCATCTGGCTGCCGGGGATCAAGGGCCGTGACATCACGGATGCCCACGTGGACTTCTACGCCCGCTTCGTGCGCCCCGGGGTGGTGGTGATCAACATGGACAACGATCCCGACTCCTACGACTACAAGGTGACCCGCCAGCACCTCGCCATCCTGCAGCAGGCGACGGACGCCGACGGCAACAAGCTGGAGCTGCATCAGCTGCCGCCGCCCCTGGGCGGGCGGGACAACAAGTTCAGCCGCAGCCCGGACTTTGCCGCCGGTTACATCAACTACCTGCCCATCAACGGCGCCGTCATCGCTCCCCAGTTCGGGGATGCCAGGGCCGACCGCCATTGCCGGGATCTGCTGGCCCGCCTCTATCCGGGGCGCAAGATAGTGCAGACAGACATAGACCCGGTGGCGGCCGGTGGCGGCGGCATCCACTGCATCACCCTCCATCAACCTGCCTGATCTTACGCGCAGGCCGCCTCTGGCGGTGTGACGCAGAACAAGGGGCGCCTCGGCGCCCCTTGTCCTTGCTGGCGTTCCATGGTGCCTCGCTCAGATCCCAGTCATGCCGATCTCGTCGAGCTGGACGTGAGCGGGTTGGCGCAGGGTGTAGAGCACGGCCTCGGCCAGATCCTCCACCTGCAGCCAGCCGGGCTTGCGATCGCCCGGACAGGCCGGGGGCGGCACCTGCACCAGTCCGGGACAGAGGGTGTGGACCCGGATGCCCTGGTGCTGCACCTCTTCCCGCAGTGCCCGGGCGAACCCCAGGACCGCAAACTTGGCGGCGCAGTAGACGCTGGCCCTGGCATAGCCGTGCCTGGCGGCCTGGGAGGCGATGTTGATGACGGTGCCGTGGCGGCTCGCCAGCATGTCCGGCAGGCAGGCCCGGGTCAGCAGGAAGGTGCCCTTGGCACAGGTATCCATCACCCTGTCCCACTCCGATTCCGGCAGATCCTGCACCAGGTGGTCGCTGCCGACCCCGCTGTTGTTGATCAGCAGATCGACGGGGCCGAGCCGCTCCCGGATCCGGGCATGGCCGTCCCGCACCTGATCGCCGTCGCACACATCCAGTGCCAGTGCCATGACTCGCACCCCGTATCGCGCCTCCAGTCTGGCCGCTTCCTGCTCCAGCAGCCCCAGGCGGCGGGAAGCCAGGATCAGCTCCACCCCCTGGCTGGCCAGGGCCTCGGCGATGGCCAGTCCAATGCCGCTGGCGCCGCCGCTGATGAGGGCCCGTGTTGCTCTCAGTTCGTTCATCTTGTGTTCTCCTCCAATGGTGCAGGCATTGTGGCGGGCGCCTTCGGCAGGGAACAGGGGAGGGGAAGGAGTGATTCGAACCCTGGTTCGTGTTTTGGCGTTCCGGTTCGAACTTTGGTTCTAAACGCCGCGACCAGCTTTAAGTTCGATTAGTCATAAGGCGTAATCGGACGTTCGCGTAAATCAATTCTCCCGCTATAACAGCCATCCATATTTCCCTGCTGACAGATGTCGCTGATTCATGGACACACCGGACAGCGGCATCTCGATCGTCCGATTACGCTTCGCTAATCGAACCTGCATGGGACGGTAATAACAGAAGAGCCGCCCTGGGGCGGCTCTGTGCATCGGGGATGAATGAATCGTCACGGCGCCTTGGGCGGTTCCACCAGAGCGGTCGCCGGTTGGTCATCTTCCTTGATCCAGGCATCCAGCAGGGTGTAACCCACTGCCAGCACCACGGGGCCGATGAAGAGACCGATGATCCCCATGGCCAGCAGGCCGCCGATGACCCCCACCAGAATGAGGATCAGCGGCAGGTCGGCCCCGCGCTTGATGAGGAAGGGGCGCAGGAAGTTGTCCATGGTGCCCGCCAGCAGGGACCAGACCAGCAGGAAGGTGCCCCAGGTGGTGTCCCCGCTCCAGTAGAGGTAGCCGACGCTGGCCAGCAGCACCGGGAAGGGGCCTATCTGGGCGACGATCAGCAGGAACATCAGCACCACCAGCACCATGACATAGGGAATGCCGGCGATGAGCAGGCCCAGGCCCGCCACCGAGGATTGCACCAGGGCGGTCACCACCACCCCCATGGCGACGGCACGGATGGCTTGGGAGGCGAGCACCACCGCATTGTCACCGCGCTGGCCCGCCAGACGGTGGGCGAAGCGGCGAATGCCTTCTGCCGCCTTCTCCCCCGAGTGGTAGAGCAGGCCGCAGATGGCCACGGTCAGCAGGAAGTGGACGAACAGCAGGCCGAGGTTGCCCGCCTGGGCCGCCAGCCAGCGGGCGGTCTGGCCGAAGTAGGGGGCCAGCTTGGTGAACAGCACCTGGCCGCCGCTCGCGAGGATCTGCTGCCAGAACTCATAGAGCTTGTCGCCCACCAGGGGGACTTGCTGCAACCAGAGCAGCTCGGGGGGCGGGGATTGGCTGAGCTCGGTGCCCAGCTCGATGAGCATGGGGGCCTTCTCCGCCACGTTGGCCAGCGTCATGAAGAGGGGAATGACGAAGATGAGCAGCAAGATGCTGGTCATCAGCAACGCCGCCAGGGTGCGCTTGCCCCACAGCAGGCGCTGGGCCATCTGCATCAGGGGCCAGGTGGCGATGGTGATCATGGTCGACCACACCAGGGCGGGCAGGAAGGGGCGCAAGACCATGAAGCACGAGATGATGAGCAGGCTGAGGAACAGCAAGCCCAGGGTGATCTTGGCCAAATCCACTTTTTTCATATTCATGGCATTCCCTTAACGAGGGGTTGAGCGCCCGGTTCGGGCACCGTGACGGATAGCGGACAACGACCACCAGAGCCCGGCGCTGAGCCAGAACCCCAGGCAGCCAAAGAGCCACCCTTGTCCCGCGAGGATCAGCAGAGAGCTGCTAGTGAGCGCGGGCACCAGGAACAGGAGCCCTGCCACGACCAGTCCCCCTGCCAGGGTCAGCAGCGCGGCGGGCAGGGCGGGGGTGGGGCTCCGTTCGAGTGATAGCAGATTACCCGATACCAGCCCCAGGGTGAACATGGCAAGCCCGGCCAGGGCGGTGGACTGGGTGAGCCAGGCCGAGAGGGCGCTGGCGATGAGCACCCCGGCCCAGGGGAGCGGGCGCGCCGCCAGCTTCGCCAGCGGGGCGCGCAGTGCCAGCAGCAGGGCCCCCAGGGCAAGGCCGGCCACCACATCCGAGAGGAAGTGGACCCCCAGCCAGACCCGGGCCAGCCCGGCCACGCCGGCCAGCAACAGGGCCAGCAACAGGGCCAGCAGGGCCCCCTGCCAAACCCGCAGCGCTGGCAGCCAGCCAAGCAGCAGGCCCCAGTAGAGCAGGGTCGAGGCGGCGTGGCCGCTCGGCATGCCGAAGCCCTGGGCACTCTGGCGGGCCAGCTCGGGTTGCAGGTGGAAGGGCCTGGGCCAGCCGATGCCCGCCTTGAGCAGGTTCACCACCAGGGTGAGCAGCACCATGGCAAACAGCAGGTGGCGCAGCCTGGACCAGCCGAGCAGGGGCAGCAGCAAGGGCAGCAGCGCCAGCTGGAAGGGGGCCGAGCCCAGCAGATTGCCCGCCCTTGGCCAGAGCGCATCCGGCCCTAGCCACCGTTGCAGGCGCTGGATCAGCGGCAACTCGGCGCGGTGCAGCGCACTGGCCGCGTCGCTGAAATCCGTCGCCCACAGCACCTGGCTCTCGGGCACCTCGGCCAGTCTCGGGGCTATCCAGTCGAGCTGCGCCGGGAAGCGACGCTGGTCAGGGGGCAGGTCGGCGGCCGCGATCAGCCTGGCATTCAGGATCTCACCACCGAGATCCGGGGCCTGGAGCAGGGAGACAAACCCCGTCCCCCGCTGGACCCGCAGGGGCTCCAGGGTCTGGCAGGCGAACACCCTGGCCCGTTGCCAGCGCCCCAGCTCGCCGGTGACGCGACCCTGCAGGCCGGTCTCCTCGAACAGCTCGCGCAGGGCCGCCTGCTCCGGGCTCTCCCCCCTGTCGATGTAACCGCCGCTCAGGCTGTAGCGCGAGGAGAGCCTGTCCTGCACCAGCAGGATCCCTTGCTGGTGGCGGATCACGCAGGCGGCCGCAGAGGGAGGGGATTCGGCGCGGGAGGCGGGCAGGGCACCGCCCAGCAACAGCAGCAGGCAGAAGACGACTCGAAACATGATGGCACCCAGGGGCAAGGAGTGGGGACAAGGGTCACAGAAATCAGACGGCCGGGCAATGGCTTGCAGGGGGCACCGACCCTGTCGGGGACGCAAGGATTGCCGTCTGCGCGGGCAGTCCCTAGTATTGGCGGCTATTGTTCTTCTCATTCACTACATTGTGGGGCTCTTCATGCGACAGTTCGGTTTCTTTCTGGGGATTGCCATCGGCGTCATCCTGATACTGTTTGGCAGCATCGTCATCTTCCAGGCCCTGCCTGCGGCGCTGGACGTGCTGGAGATGCCGAGCCGGATCCCCTTCGTGCGCGAGGTGTACACCTGGCTGATGAGCAGCGCCAACGGGCTCACCGTCCAGCTGGAGCAGAACTTCCTGGAGGCCTTCCAGACGGTGCTCAAGCTGATCCTGCTCATCACCTTCATGTGGGTCTGCGTCAAGCTGGTCAACATGGGGGTGCTGATCATCCGGGCCGGCGTCGACCTTATCCGCACCGCCATCGAGCACAGCGAAGAGAAGGGTGCCAAGCCCACCGAGCAGGACCGCCATTTCTGATCTTCCCCTGCCACGGGTCAGATAAACAACAGGCCATCATGTGATGGCCTGTTTTTAGGTTCTTCGCGGGATCTTGGGGAAGTGGAAGTTGACAGACAGGGTGCTGGTAAACTGGCTGTCTCCAAACA
>NZ_JAPDBQ010000093.1:0-16482 GCF_027705325.1 Aeromonas sp. QDB18 | reverse complement strand
TGTTTGGAGACAGCCAGTTTACCAGCACCCTGTCTGTCAACTTCCACTTCCCCAAGATCCCGCGAAGAACCAAAAAAAAGCCCACGGCACAGGCGGTGGGCAAAGACAATTCAGGATGGATGTTCACAGACAGTGAGCGCGTCTGCAGACCGGTCGGGAAAAAACAGAGGAGCCGTCGCGAGGCTTCAGAGTCGGTTCATTTGATAGAGTTGAACGAAAGAAAGCTTGTAGTAACGGATGGTCTTGGCAACAAACTTTTTCATCATTAATCCCAACAAACAGGTTCGAAATGTTCATCGAATACGTACCGGGAACCCGGAATGACCGGCCTGTATTCAGAGGTATGCCCTCACTGCGAGGCGCATTGTAGGAGCTCTTTCCGGGTGGGGCAAACAAGAAAATCTATGGGCTTTTGATTAGATAAACTAATGTTTTTGGTGGGGGTGTCAATCCGCATAAACATGTGTTTTTACTGGGTTTAAATTGATTTTTGGATGAGCCTGGCCATTTATTGAAATAATCGAGATGCGAAGGCTTTATTCCCGGGGGTGTGTATTTGTTTAACAGAATTGAAACTATTTTTGCGAGTCATAAAATTGATTTAAATCAATTATTTACGACTTGTCGTTTTTTGTGATGAAGCTCCCATAATTAATGGGAAAAGCCCTATAAGTTACCTTGAAAAAACATGTATTGAGGGTGGTTTTACATTGATTTCAATCAAATAAAGGTGATATAAAACAGCGATCATTATAGGCGGGAATAGAACCCTGGTTATTGTTTATTAGATGTTAAACATTAGCTTTTTTTGTTCCTGTATATTGCCTTGTTGTTAATGTGGTGGCAGTCGAATCCGGTCAGTCCGCGAGGGGTGACCGACCGTTCGGGGACTTCCAATGGAAGCTTTGTCCTTAAAACTTAAAATAGCCGTGCCAATAATCGGTGAGGAAACATCATGATTGCTGAGCATGTGGTAGACCTATCGCGGTTCCAATTTGCTGCGACGGTCCTTTATCACTTCCTGTTTGTACCCTTGACGCTGGGGATGGCCTTCATCCTGGCGATCATGGAGTCTGTCTATGTGATGACCAACAACACAGTGTACCGGGACATGACCAAGTTCTGGGGCAAGTTGTTTGGTATCAACTTCGCCCTCGGGGTTACCACCGGGCTCACCATGGAGTTTCAGTTCGGTACCAACTGGGCTTACTACTCCCACTATGTCGGCGACATCTTCGGGGCCCCGCTGGCCATCGAAGGTTTGATGGCCTTCTTCCTAGAGTCCACCTTCGTCGGTATGTTCTTCTTCGGTTGGGATCGTCTCAGCAAGCGCCAGCACCTGGCGGCTACCTGGCTGATGGCGCTCGGGACCAACCTCTCCGCACTGTGGATCCTGGTCGCCAACGGCTGGATGCAGAACCCGGTGGGTGCCGAGTTCAACTTCGAATCCATGCGCATGGAGATGGTGAGCTTCGCCGACCTGGTGTTCAACCCGGTTGCCCAGGTCAAGTTCGTCCACACCGTGGCGGCAGGCTATACCACGGGCGCCATGTTCGTGCTCGGGATCTCCTCCTATTACCTGCTGAAGAATCGTGATGTGGCGTTCGCTCGTCGCTCCTTCGCCATCGCGGCCGCGTTCGGCATGGCCTCCATCCTCTCCGTGCTGGTGCTGGGTGACGAGTCCGGCTACGAGACCGGGGAAGTGCAGAAGGTGAAACTGGCGGCCATCGAGGCCGAGTGGAACACGGAGCCGGCTCCGGCATCCTTCACCCTGTTCGGGATCCCGAACCAGGAGGAGATGCGCACCGACTACGCCATCAAGATCCCCTATGCCCTCGGCATCATCGCCACCCGTTCCCTGGACGGTCAGGTAACTGGTCTCAAGGATCTCAAGAGCGAGCATGAGCTGCGCGTGCGCAACGGCATGACCGCCTACGACCTGCTGACCAAGCTGCAATCCGGTGACAAGTCCGACGATACCCGCGCCCGCTTCGACGAAGTGAAGCAGGATCTGGGCTACGGTCTGCTGCTCAAGCGTTACACCCCCAACGTGACCGACGCCACCGACGAGCAGATCAAGGCTGCCGTGGATGACTCCATCCCGCAGGTACTGCCGCTGTTCTTCGCCTTTCGCATCATGGTTGCCTGCGGCATCCTGATGCTGGTGCTGATCGGTCTGGCCTTCTATGACAGCACCCGCCACAAGATCGGTGAGCGCAAGTGGCTGCTCAAGGCGCTGCTGTACGGCATTCCGCTGCCCTGGATCGCCATCGAGGCTGGCTGGTTTGTCGCTGAGTATGGTCGTCAACCCTGGACCATCGCCGAGATGCTGCCGACTTATGTCTCTGCATCCAACATTCCTGCGTCCGAGATCTGGTTCTCTCTGATCGGGATCTTCCTGTTCTACACAGTACTGCTGATCATCGAGATGTACCTGATGTTCAAGTATGCGCGCCTGGGCCCAAGCAGCCTGAAGACGGGCAAGTACCACTTCGAACAGAGCAAGGCATAAGGAGAGTGACCCATGTTTGATTACGAACTGTTGCGTCTGGTCTGGTGGGTGCTGGTCGGCGTGCTGCTGATCGGGTTTGCCATCACCGACGGTTTCGATATGGGGGTGGGCGCCCTGCTCCCCTTCGTCGGCAAGAAGGATGTGGAGCGTCGCGTGATGCTCAACACCATGGGGCCGCACTGGGAAGGCAACCAGGTCTGGCTGGTGACCGCCGGTGGTGCCCTGTTTGCCGCCTGGCCCATGGTCTATGCGGCGGCCTTCTCCGGCTTCTACATCGCCATGATCCTGACCCTGATGGCGCTGTTCTTCCGTCCGGTCGGCTTCAAGTACCGCTCCCTGCAGGAAGACGCCAAGTGGCGCTCCAACTGGGACTGGGCTCTGTTTGCCGGTAGCGCCATTCCCCCTGTTATCTTCGGGGTGGCGTTCGGCAACCTGCTGCAGGGTGTACCGTTCAGCTTCAACCAGTTCCTGATGATGACCTATCACGGCAACTTCTTCGGCCTGCTCAATCCGTTCGGTCTGCTGGCCGGTCTGGTTAGCCTCTTCATGATCATCACCCAGGGCGCAACCTGGCTGATGATGAAGACCGAAGGTGAAGTGCTGGCGCGCTCTCGCACCGCCGCCATGATCTTCTCCCTGCTGACTCTGGTGCTGTTTGCCCTGGCCGGTGTCTGGGTGAGCGGCATGGATGGTTATGTGATTGTGGGCTCCGTCGCCACCGACGCCGTCACCAACCCCCTTCACAAGGAAGTGGTGGTGCAGGCCGGTGCCTGGATGCAGAACTACAACCTCTATCCCTGGATGATTGCTGCACCCGTGCTGGGTCTGGTGATGTGTCTGCTGACCGCCGTGGCGGCCAAGCTGGACAAGGGGTGGGTGGCGTTCCTGTTCTCCTCCCTGGCCATCGCCGGCATCATCCTGACCGCGGGCTTCTCCATGTTCCCGTTCGTGATGCCCTCGAGCCTCGAGCCGTCCCAGAGCCTGACCATGTGGGATTCCACCGCCTCCTTCAACACCCTCAAGGTGATGACGGTAGTCGCAGTCGTCTTCGTGCCGACCGTGCTGGCTTACACCATCTGGACCTACATCAAGATGTTCGGCCGGGTGAGTAACAAGCACATCGAAGACAACCAACAATCGCTCTACTAAGAAGGTGCCCTGATATGTGGTATTTCACCTGGATCCTGGGGCTGCTGCTGGCCTGTGCGTTTGGGATTATCAATGCGCTCTGGCTGGAGCACACCGAGAACCTGGATCGTCAGATTGATGAAGACAAGTGACAGGCTCGCCCGGCTGGCCGCTCCTCTGGAGCGCCAGCCATGGCAAGGTCTGATGCTGCTGGCGGCGGCCCTGCTGGCTGTCGCCATCTTGCAGGTGCCCAACCTGGTCGCGGCCAACACCAGTGAGCACGGCCTCTGGCTTGCGCCCTGGCTGATGTGGGCGGTCTGTTGCGGTGTCATGCATGGACTGGGGTTTCACCCGCGCAGCCTGGTGGGTCGCGTGCTGTTCTTCCCCTGGCTTGCACTGCCCAGCCTGCTCTACGGGCTCTGGCTGACCAGCAGCTACTACCTGCCATAAATTATGAAGGAGGTCGGCATCAGCCCACCTCCTTCTTCTTTTTTGAGGGGCGTGCCGCCGTCCGGTCAGAGCGACAGAACCTCGCTTGTCACGCCGCTCGCAGGCACTTCTCTTGTCCGCTTTTCTTGCGATGCTGACAGCCCTGTGGTCTTCGGCTTGTCGGCGCCGCAGTACGCCATAAAAAACAGGGAGAGAGGGGATTTCCCTGTCTCCCCCTGCTTCTTTCCTATTCAGCCCTGCGCTATGATAGCCCCCCATCTGACTGTCGAATGGATCACAGATTTTTATGGGGGAAGTCTCTGAGTTTCCGGTGCGTGTCTACTACGAAGACACGGATGCCGGAGGCATCGTCTACAACGCCAATTATCTCAAGTTTATGGAACGGGCCCGCACCGAATTCCTGCGCGCAGGCGGCATCGAACAGGATGTCCTGCTGCAGGCGGGGATCGCGTTTGTGGTGAGTCGCACCGAAATCGACTTCCGCGCGGCGGCCCGCTTCAATGAACTGCTGACCGTAATGACGCAAGTAACTGAAGTGAAACGCGCTTCCATGCGTTTTTCACAGCAGATCCTGGCGGCTGATGGACGGCTGATCACTCAGGCCATGGTACAGATCGCCTGTGTCAGTCATCCGCAAATGAAACCTGTTGCAATACCTGAAAATATCAAGGGAGTGCTGTTAAGTGCACGCTGAAATTTCGTTTATTGGCCTGTTCTGGCAAGCCAGTCTGTTGGTGAAACTGGTCATGATGACCCTGATGGGCATGTCGGTCGTCTCCTGGGCGCTGATCATCCAGCGCTCCAAGGCCATCAAGGCGGCCAACCTCGCCTCGGAGCAGTTTGAAGACAGATTCTGGTCCGGGGTCGACCTCAATCGTCTCTACCAGGAGTCCTCCTCCCGTCGTGACGACATCGAAGGCATGGAAGACATCTTCTACTCCGGCTTCAAGGAGTATGCCCGCCTGCTCAAGGCCGGTGCCCGCGGTCAAGATGCGGTGATGGACGGTACCTATCGCGCCATGCGGGTCTCTCTGTCCCGTGCAGTGGACGATCTCGAGTCCAACCTGCCGGTCTTGGCGACCATCGGCTCCATCAGCCCCTATATCGGTCTGTTCGGTACCGTCTGGGGGATCATGAACGCCTTTATCGCTCTGGGTCAGGTTCAGCAGGCGACCCTGCAGATGGTGGCACCGGGTATCGCGGAGGCGCTGATCGCCACCGCCATGGGTCTGTTTGCCGCCATCCCGGCCGTTATCTTCTACAACCGCTTCACCAACAAGGTCGAACGGCTGGAAAACGCCTACGCCAACTTCATGGACGAGTTCACCACCATTCTGAACCGCCAAATCGCACAGCAGGGTGAGAAGTAATGCAAACCTATCAGCGGCTCAAACGCAAGAAGGTCGCCGAGATCAACGTGGTGCCCTATATCGACGTCATGTTGGTGCTGCTCATCATCTTCATGGCGGTCACGCCCGTGATCACGCAGGGGGTCAAGGTCGACCTGCCCCAGGCGGAGTCCGAGCAATTGCCGGAAGACTCCAAGCCGCCTTTCATCGTCAGCGTCAATACCGAGGGTGAGTACGTCATCAAGGCCGGCGAGGCGGATGACGAACCCGTACCGAGCGGCACCCCCGAGGCGATGCAGCAGTACATCACCGAGAAGGCCATGGGCTATCTGGCCATCAACCAGAACGCGCCCGTGGTGGTCGCCGGTGACAAGTCCGTACGCTACGAGGAGGTGATCCTGCTGATGGTGGCCCTCAAGAAAGCCGGTGTGCCTCAGGTTGGTCTGATGACGGATCCGGTGAACTGACGGAGATGGATGTGAAGCGTGGTATTTCCGGTTATCTCGTCGCGTCGCTGCTGCTGCATCTGATCATCGGCATCATCCTGCTGGTCGGTGTCGACTTCAGCAAACCCAAGCGCCCCGAGTCCAAGGGACAGATCGTCAATGCGGTCATGATGGACAGCGAAATGCTGGAGCAGCAGATGCAGCAGGTCCAGCAGCAGAAGCAGGCCCAGCCCAAGGCTGCACAGCAGCAGAAAGACAAGGAAGACGCTGAGCGCGTCAAACGCGAGCTGGCACAGGAGCAGGAGCGTCTGCGTATCGCCGAGACCAAGCGCAAGCAGGCCGAAGAGGCGACCCGCAAGGCCGAAGCCGACAAGCAGAAGAAAGAGGCTGAACAGAAGCAGGCGGAAGAGAAGGCCCAGAAAGCCGAGGAAGCCCGCAAGCTGGAAGAGCAGAAGACCAAGAAGGCCGAAGCCGAACGCAAGGCGGCGGAAGAGGCCAAGGCGCTGGCGCTCAAGAAGAAAAAAGAAGAGCTGGAGAAGAAGCAGGCTGAAGAGAAGGCCAAGGCGGAAGAGGCCAAGGCCAAGAAAGCGGAAGCCGAGAAGAAGGCCAAGGCCGAAGC
Source organism: Aeromonas sp. QDB18 (assembly GCF_027705325.1). Taxonomy (NCBI): domain Bacteria; kingdom Pseudomonadati; phylum Pseudomonadota; class Gammaproteobacteria; order Aeromonadales; family Aeromonadaceae; genus Aeromonas; species Aeromonas sp. QDB18. Next base: position 9,978 of record NZ_JAPDBQ010000093.1, on the reverse strand, counting down.
CGAGAAAAAGGCGAAGGCGGAAGCCGAGAAGAAAGCCAAGGCCGAGGCCGAGAAGAAGGCGAAGGAAGAGGCTGACAAGAAGGCAAAAGCTGACGCAGAGAAGAAGGCGAAGGCCGAGGCTGACAGAAAGGCCAAGATTGAGGCGGAGCGCAAGCGCAAGGCGGCCGAAGAGGCCAAGTTGCAAAAAGAGATGGAAGCCATGATGGAGCAGCAGCTGGCCGCCGAGGCCAATGCGCGCAGTCAGGCAGCATCGGCAGCCGCCAAGGGCGAAGTCGACAAGTATGCCGCCCTCATCAAGGCCACGGTCGAGCGCTACATGATTTTGGATCCCACCATGCGGGGCAAAACATGTACTATCGGTGTCAAGTTGGCCAGTAGCGGCTTCGTCATCTCGGTGGACAACGGTCAGGGTGATCCGGCGGTCTGCCGCTCCGGCAAGGCGGCGGTGCTGAAGGCCAACCAGTTGCCGGTGCCGAAGGATCCGGCGGCATTCGAGATGTTGAAGGAGTTTAACCTCAAGTTAGAACCGAGCATCTAAGCGTGATAGAACGGGGTCAATGACCGTGGTTGGCAGCATCTGCTGATAAAGGGATTTCACCTCTCATTTTTTTGGAACAGAGTATTTAAGCCATGATAAGAAAAGTGTTTTTTGCTTTGGTTGGCTGCCTTCTGCTAGGCCAGAGCGCTCAGGCGGCCTTGGACATCGTCATCACCGGCGGTATCGACAGTGCGCGCCCCATCGCCATCGCCCCCTTCAAGTGGGAGGGCAATGGCCAGTTGCCGCAGGATATCGCGGAAGTGGTCTCCAACGACCTGATGCGCAGCGGCAAGTTCAAGCCGCTGGCTCGTGGCCAGATGCCGCAGACGCCGAGCACCAGCGGCGAGATCAACTTCGCACCCTGGGCTTCCCAGGGGGTCGAAGCCGTGGTGGTCGGCTCCATCGCCGCCGTGGGTGATGGTACCTACAAGATCAACTTCGAGCTGGTCGACGTCCTGAAAGGCCAGCTGGCCAAGACCCAGGGCGGTGAAGCGAACGGTTACATCCTGGACAGCCGCATGGCGACCATCCCGGGTGCCCAGATGCGCCAGTTTGCCCACCGCATCTCCGACATCGTCTACGAGCGTCTGACCGGTGAGCGTGGCGCCTTCCTGACTCGTCTGGCCTATGTCTCCGTGCAGCAGGGCACCCAGTTCCCGTATCAGCTGCGGATCTCCGACTACGACGGCTACAACGAGAAGACCCTGCTGCGCTCCCGTGAACCCCTGATGTCCCCGGCCTGGTCGCCGGATGGCAGCAAGCTGGCTTACGTGAGCTTCGAGAACCAGAAGTCCGAGATCTATGTGCAGGACATCTACACCCAGCAGCGCAGTCTGATCACCAGCTTCCGTGGCATCAACGGTGCGCCGGAGTGGTCTCCAGATGGTCGTCGTTTGGCTATTGTTCTGTCCAAAGATGGGCAGCCTGACATCTATGTCGTTGATGTTGCTAGCAAGCAACTCACCCGAGTCACAAATAACCGTACCATCGACACCGAACCCTCCTGGATGCCGGACGGTCAAACTTTGCTGTTCACCTCTGAACGTGGTGGCAAACCCCAGATTTATAGCGTAAATTTGGCGACTGGCATGACTCGCCGGATGACCTGGGAAGGGGATTCCAACCAGGGGGCATCCATCACACCGGACGGCAAGTCCATGGTGATGGTGACCCGGGTTCAGGGACAATATCGCATCGCTCGCCAGGATATGGAAAATGGAGCCATGCTGGTACTGACCCAGAGTGCTCTGGATGAATCGCCAAGTGTGGCTCCCAATGGCAGCATGATCATTTATGCCACCATCTATCAGGGTCGTAAGAGTCTTGCATTGGTGTCGACCGACGGTCGCTTCAAGGCAGTGCTTCCGACCAGTAGCGGTGAAATTCGTGCACCAGCTTGGTCGCCCTTCTTGAATTGATAAAAATCGATTGTTTTTTGTTTTGTTATAAAGGTTTAAGGAAATAGCATGCAACTCAATAAACTGCTCAAGGGTCTGGCCATCGCACTGCCACTGTTCACCCTGGCTGCCTGTAGCTCCTCTTCCGACTCCGACGCCGCTGGCGCCGAGTCCGGCATGACCGACGGCATGGGCGGTGTACAAACCGGCGGCGCCAACGGCATGTTGTCCCCGGAAGAGCAGATGCGTCAGAAGTTCGAAGCGCTGCAACGCGACAACGTGATCTACTTCCCGTACGATGGTTACGACATTCAGGGTCAGTACGCCGACCTGCTGGATGCCCACGCCAGCTACCTGCGTGAACGTCCGAGCGTCAAGGTACTGATCGAAGGCCACGCCGACGAGCGCGGTACGCCGGAATACAACATCGCGCTGGGTGAGCGTCGTGCCAAGGCTGTTGCCAAGTATCTGCAAACCCTGGGTGTGCAGGCCGAGCAGCTCTCCATCGTCAGCTATGGCGAAGAGAAGCCGCTGGATCTGTCCCACACCGAGGAAGCCTTTGCCAAGAACCGCCGTGCGGTCCTGGTTTACTAAGGTTTGAGTCGAACGAAGTTCGTTTATATGCAAGCGGCCATTTCGATGGCCGTTTTATTTGCACTAAACGTCAAGGTTTGATCCGAATGAAATCTGTATCAGCGAGCGACTATGCGCTGGCCGTTTTATTTGCACTAAACGCTAAGGTTTGATCCGAATGAAATCTGTGTACAAGCAAGCTGGTGTTGCGCTGGCCGTGTTGGTTGCTTTGAATACGCAAGCGGCGGCACCCGTGAGCGATCTGAGCGGGGATTCTGGCAGCAGCGGCGTGGTGCTGAGCGGCAACAATGGTGCCATCGTACCGACCGGCAGCCTGGAAGACCGGGTTGCTCTGCTGGAGCGTACCCTCAACGCCCGTCTGCGTCTGCAGGCCGAACTGCAGCAACAGGTCGACTCCCTGCAAGGGGAGGTCTCCGAGCTGCGTGGTCAGCTGGAACAGCAGACCTACCAGATGGAGCAGTCCCAGGAGCGCCAGCGCCAACTCTACCAAGAGCTCGACAAGGTGGCCAACAGCCAGCCTGCCGCCACGCCCGCAACACCTGCTGCAGGTGCTGCAACGCCTCCTGCCGCGGCTGCCAACTACTCCACCAACCAGGATGAGAACCAGGCCTACGACGCAGCCGTGAACATGGTGCTCAAGGAGAAGAACTACGACAAGGCCATTCCTGCCTTCGAAGGGTTCATCAAGCAGTTCCCGAACTCCAGCTATGTTCCCAATGCCCACTACTGGCTTGGCCAGCTGATGTTCAACAAGGGCGACAGGGCGGGGGCCGCGAGCCAGTTCTCCACGGTGGCGAACAAATACAGCAAGTCACCCAAGCGGGCCGATGCCCTGCTGAAACTCGGCATGCTCGCCCAACTTGACGGCAAAAAAACAGAGGCCAAGGCCTTCTATGAGCAGGTGATCAAGGGTTACCCCAACACCTCGCCGGCCCAGCTGGCCAAACAGAGTCTGGCCAAGCTGTGACATTGCTGCATGTCACTGTTTTCGTAACACTCTTGTAAATACCGCCGTGCTTTGTATGCGCAGTGAACAATCAGATTTAAATTAAGATTTTTCTATTGCGCCAGGATGATAAATCCGTAATATAGGCCGCCGTCAGAGCCGGAGCAGTAATGCAGTCGGCACTGGTCGTGGTGAGGGTCGTTAGCTCAGTCGGTAGAGCAGTTGACTTTTAATCAATTGGTCGCTGGTTCGAATCCAGCACGACCCACCATTTCTTCACAGCAGGTGAAGACAATATTCCCAGGTCGTTTAGCTCAGCTGGGAGAGCACCTCCCTTACAAGGAGGGGGTCACTGGTTCGAGCCCAGTAACGACCACCATGTTGTAACGCTGGCCGCCACATGCGGCTGGTGAAAGGTTCAGGATGTGGGTCGTTAGCTCAGTCGGTAGAGCAGTTGACTCTTAATCAATTGGTCGTAGGTTCGAACCCTACACGACCCACCACTCTGAACACAGAATCCCAGGTCGTTTAGCTCAGCTGGGAGAGCACCTCCCTTACAAGGAGGGGGTCACTGGTTCGAGCCCAGTAACGACCACNNNNTAATTCCCAGGTCGTTTAGCTCAGCTGGGAGAGCACCTCCCTTACAAGGAGGGGGTCACTGGTTCGAGCCCAGTAACGACCACCATGCTTTAAAAATGATTTAGATGGGTCGTTAGCTCAGTCGGTAGAGCAGTTGACTTTTAATCAATTGGTCGCTGGTTCGAATCCAGCACGACCCACCATCATTTCAGTCTTGTCCCAGGTCGTTTAGCTCAGCTGGGAGAGCACCTCCCTTACAAGGAGGGGGTCACTGGTTCGAGCCCAGTAACGACCACCATATTGAAAAGCCCGCAGCGATGCGGGCTTTTTCGTTTCCGTCTCCCATCAGGTTCGCAGTCGATCCAGCTCGCTTGCCAGGGTGGTGGCCGCCTGTTCCAGTGCCTCGCTCAGGCGCTGGCTGGCATTGGCCTCTTGTCCCAGGGTGGTGGCGGCGTCGCCGATGCGCATCAGGTTCTGGTTGATGGTGTCGCTCACGGCACTCTGCTGCTCGGCGGCGGTCGCCACCTGGCTGATGTGATCATGGATCTGCTGGATCTGGCTGACCACCTGATTGAGTGCCTCGAAGGCCTGCTCCGTGCCTTCAACCGTACTCACCGAGCGGGCGATCCCCGTGCTCATCAACTGCTGGCTGCTGGTGACCTCGGTTTGCAGGCTGCCGATGAGCTGCCCTATCTCGTCGGTGGATGAGCGGGTCTTGTTGGCCAGCGCCCTCACCTCGTCCGCCACGACGGCAAACCCCCTGCCCATGTCGCCGGCCCGCGCCGCCTCGATGGCTGCGTTGAGTGCCAGCAGGTTGGTCTGTTCGGCAATGGCCCGGATCACATCGAGAATGTGGCTGATATTGGTGCTGCGCTGGGCGACCTGGGCGACCGCCTTGTCGGCCTGATGCATGTCCTCGACCAGGGTATGGATCTCGCTGCGGGCCCTGCTCAAGGTCTGCTGGGCCGTGCTGACATGGTGGGTCACCGCTTCCGACTCCTGCGCCGCCTGTTCCGCATAGCCCGCCACACTGACTGCCGTGGTGCTCATCTCGTGCATGGCGCTGACCACGCTCTCCAGCTCCAGGCTCTGATCATCCAGGCTGCTGCGCATGGCATCGGCCGTCTGTTTCATGCCCCTGGCCTGCTGATGCACCTGTTGCCCTATCTGCTTGCTGCCCTGCACCATGGCCCTCAGCTTGCCGAGGAAGGCATTGAGATGCCTGCCCAGCTCGATGAGCTCCTGGTGGGTGTCGATACGCATCTGCTGGGTCAGGTCGCCCTCATTGCTGGCGAGGTGGGAGACGTGGCGGCTGATGAGGGAGAGGGGCGCCGTGATGGTCTGAATGAACCAGACAAGCAGCCCCAGGGCCACCAGGGTGATGACAACGATGGCAACCAGCTGCTGCTGCTGGGTCGCCTGCAACAGGCTGCCGAGCTGCTGGCTGATGGTGTTGGCCTGGCTGAGGGCGAGGGCCTTGGGCACCTTGATCATCAGCCACCACTGGTTGTCGGCAGCCTCGATCCGTATGGGCTGCTGCAAGATGAAATCGCTGTCGGTATCGGCGGGGCGTCCATTCGGGGCAACCAGTCCGGCCTCTGTCAGGGGACGCCCCAGTTTGTCCGAATGGCGGTTGCTGCCGACGATGAAGCCCGCCTTGCTGACCAGGGTGACCTCGGCCTGGTTGTCATAGAGGCTCTTGCCAAGGTGCTCGGCCAGTTGCTGGAAGATGGGCAGGTTCATGTCGACCCCGGTGATCCCGGCAAACTTGCCATCCTTGAGGACGGGCACCGTCAGGCTGGTCATCAGCATCTTCTGGCCAGGGCTTATCTCGTAGAGGTAGGGTTCCATCAGGCAGGGGCGACGAGTCTCGCGACCGCAGAGATACCACTCGCTGTTGCGAATGCCGAATTCATTGCGCGAGGTGTCGAACTTGGCGTCACTGGTGGCGGCATCTATGGTCTGCTGCGCGATGTTTCCGTTCTGTTCCCGGGTGAAATAGACCTCGAGACTGCCCTTGCCGGCAACCGAATGGCTGGCGCCCGTCTGCCAGTCGGCGTCCTGTCCGTCGTAACCGTTGGGTTCGAACTGGGCGTAGATGGAACTGATCCCGTTTGCCTGGCGCAGGCGGCTGCCAAGCAGGAGCTCTACTTGCGGGCGACTCAGCCGCTGGTCCGGCTGGGCCATGCTTCCTTCAAGCTGCGCCGCCATGCCGAGCGGTATCTGATAGGCCTGCTGCAACTGGTCTTCGATCTGCACGGCATACCGCTCTGCCTGGAATTGCAGGGAACGGGAAACCTCCTGCTCCAGGGCGCCACGGGTCTGCGCCATGATGTCATCGCGCAGGCCGTTCAGCGAGGAGGACTGTATCCATGTCATGGCGACGCCACTGGCGAGAAAAAGTCCCAGCGTGAGCAACAACAACTTGGTCTTGAGCGAACGTTGTTTCATTCGACAACTCCTTTTGGCAAGAATGACAACGATATGGTCGGAGCGGGTCCTGACAGTTGTACTGTACTGGATTTGTTGATGGGTTTGTGCACGGCTTCTGGTTATAATTTTGGCCTTCCCGAGCGTTGATGGAACAGTCGCAATGAGCAATGCACTGAGCAGTATTCCGCCGGTAGTCGAGATGGACTACCCCTTCCCGGCCAAACCACAGCCCCTGACTCCCGAGCAGAAGGCGACCCTGATCGCCGAGATCAAGGTACTGCTGCAGGCGCGCCAGGCCGTGCTGGTTGCCCATTACTACACGGATCCCGAGATCCAGGCCCTGGCAGAAGCCACCGGCGGCTTCGTGGGTGACTCCCTGGAGATGGCCCGCTTCGGTCGCGACCATGCAGCCCAGACCCTGATCGTGGCCGGTGTGCGCTTCATGGGAGAGACCTCCAAGATCCTGAGCCCCCACAAGCGGGTGCTGATGCCGACGCTGGAGGCCGAGTGCTCGCTTGATCTGGGTTGTCCCATCGACCAGTTCTCCGCCTTCTGCGATGCCCACCCCGATCACATCGTGGTGGTCTATGCCAATACCTCGGCAGCGGTGAAAGCACGGGCCGACTGGGTGGTCACCTCCAGTATTGCGCTGGAGATCGTCGAACATCTGGACAGTCAGGGTCACAAGATCATCTGGGGCCCGGACAGACACCTCGGCGCCTACATCGAGAAGAAGACAGGGGCCGAGATGCTGCGATGGCAGGGTCACTGCATCGTGCACGACGAGTTCAAGGCCAAGGCGCTGCGCGAGCTCAAGGCCCAGAACCCGGATGCCGCCGTGCTGGTGCACCCGGAGTCCCCGGCCTCCGTCATCGAACTGGCGGATGCGGTGGGTTCTACCAGCCAGCTCATCAAGGCCGCCAAAGAGCTGCCCCAGCAGAAACTGATCGTGGCGACCGATCGCGGCATCTTCTACAAGATGCAGCAGGCCTGCCCGGAGAAAGAGATGGTGGAGGCGCCCACCGGCGGCGATGGTGCCACCTGCCGCAGCTGCGCCCACTGCCCCTGGATGGCGATGAACGGCCTGGTGGCCATCAAGGAAGCCCTGACCGACGGTGCCGAGCGTCACGAGATCCATGTGGATGAGGCACTGCGTCTCAAAGCGCTTGTCCCGCTCGACCGCATGCTGGATTTCGCCGCGGAGCTCAAGCTCAAGACCCAGGGCAACGCCTGACTGACTCTGATGGCAAGATGCAAAGAGGGCTCCCGCGGGAGCCCTCTTTATTTATCCGTCATCTGTATCGTCAGATGATGATGGTGGAGAAGCTGTGCTCCTCGTCGGGCGGGACGGTGATCCCGTCCTCGGCGGTGATGGCCGCCTCGACACAGAGCATGGTGCGATAACCGTCGTCACTCATGTCGGCCATGGCGCTGGCCCCTTCCTGCCAGGGAGTCCAGACCACCACGCTGTCGTGGTTGCCGTTGACCACCCGGGTGGTGCGCTCACCATCCTGCACGCTGACCATGGCATCGGGCTGGCGGTAGATGCGATCCATGGCTGCGGTGACGGTCAGCGCGCCCTGTTGCAGTTCGTTTCGGCCGGTCAGCTTGTCCAGATAGGGTTCGCCGAGGCCGGTCACGGTCACCGCTTCCGGCGCACTGATCTGCAGGTAGGTGTGCAGGGCGGCATTGTAGGTGAGCGCTGACTTGCCGGTGTTGCGGGTGGTCAGCACCAGGGAAAGCTCCTTGCCGACCAGTACGTCCAGCTCCAGCTCGAAGGCATGGGGCCAGAGCGTCCTGCTGGCATCGTTGTCACGCAGGGAGAGGTGGACGAGTGTGCCATCCCCGTGATCGGAGACCCCATCCAGCGTCCACAGGCAGTTGCGTGCGAAGCCATGAGCCGGCTTGCCGCTGCCAACGCGAGCGGGGGAGGGGCCGAACCAGGGCCAGCAGAGGGGAATGCCGCCGCGAATGGGCTTGCTGCCATCCAGTATCGCCTTGTCGCTGAGCCAGAGAGAGGCCGGCTCACCATGGCGTTGGTAACGCAGCACGTGGGCGCCAAACAGGCTTATCTCGGCCCTGGCGTGCTCATTGTCTATGGTCAGCAGGGGCAGGCCATCCTGGCTCAGGGTGCAGTGGGCAGTCAGCGTACGTGTCGGTGTCATAAAGGCTCCAGTGCTCGGGGACATTCAGAAAGGGTCCGTGATTCAGAATACAAAAAGGCGGCCATTGGCCGCCTTTTTTCAAGCTACGCGATTGCGCATCCCAAATTACTTGGAGATGTGAGCGATCAGGTCCAGAACCTTGCTGGAGTAGCCCATTTCGTTGTCGTACCAGGAGACGACTTTCACGAAGGTCTTGTTCAGCTGGATACCAGCCTTGGCATCGAACACGGAAGTCTGACGCTCACCCAGGAAGTCGGTGGAAACCACTTCGTCTTCGGTGTAGCCCAGCACGCCCTTCATGGCGCCTTCGGAGGCAGCCTTCATGGCCTGGCAGATTTCAGCGTAGGACGCTTCTTTCTTCAGGTTGACGGTCAGGTCAACAACGGACACGTCCGGAGTCGGCACGCGGAAGGCCATGCCGGTCAGCTTGCCGTTCAGTTCCGGGATGACCACGCCAACAGCCTTGGCAGCACCGGTAGAGGACGGGATGATGTTCTGAGCCGCACCGCGGCCACCGCGCCAGTCTTTGGCAGACGGACCATCAACGGTCTTCTGGGTAGCAGTGGTAGCGTGAACGGTGGTCATCAGGCCGGATTCGATACCGAAGGTATCGTTCAGAACCTTGGCGATGGGGGCCAGGCAGTTGGTGGTGCAGGAAGCGTTGGAAACGATGTCCTGGCCAGCGTAGGAATCCTGGTTGACGCCCATGACGAACATCGGGGTAGCGTCTTTGGACGGACCGGTCAGTACGACTTTCTTGGCACCGGCAGCGATGTGCTTGCGAGCGGTTTCGTCGGTCAGGAACAGACCGGTTGCTTCGGCAACAACGTCAACACCGATTTCGCCCCATTTCAGGTTGGCCGGGTCACGTTCAGCGGTAACACGTACGGTTTTGCCGTTGACGATCAGGTTGCCGTCTTTGACTTCAACAGTGCCCTTGAAGCGACCGTGAGTGGAGTCGTACTTCAGCATGTAAGCCATGTAGTCAACGTCGATCAGGTCGTTGATACCAACCACTTCGATGTCAGCACGCTCAGCGGCCAGACGGAAAACGAAACGACCGATACGGCCAAAACCGTTAATACCTACTTTGATAGTCATAATTGGTTACCTAACTGTTCAGTAGTCAAAGAAAATTCCGTTTGTAAATTTACTAGAACTCCCTCGCGAGTCAACCAACAATCTGCGCGAAATTGCGCTATATCATGAAAAACTGTGAAATTTATTTTCGGTTTATGTAACTGGCTACCAGGGCTGACGCATCAGTGTTTATACTTTGAACAACCCCATACATTCGAACAAATATTGTTCATTCAGACAGCAGAG